>DVFK01000054.1 GCA_018713285.1 Candidatus Faecousia excrementigallinarum | reverse complement strand
TGACCTTGAGTTTGTTGTATAGCCTTTTCTCCCAAGGGGAAACCCGATACCATTTTCTTTGATAGTTTGTTTGATTGCGGAGAAGGACATCAAAGGCATACCCAATCACAAGGCGAATGCCTATGTGATAGAATATGGTACCGGCAGTAATGGCGGCTGTCAGCAGAATATCCTGCTTTGTTCCATGCCAGAGAAGCAAACAGAGGAAAGTGCAGCACCCGGAAACCAGTGCCCAGCCCTTCATAACCCGTTTCATATGAGTATCCCCTCACAGTGGTCAATTTCGTGCTGGATAATCTGGGCAGGAAAGCCTGAAAAGGTTTTGATCCGCTCCTGGAATTTTTCATTCTGCCACCGAACCTTGATTACCTGATACCGGGGGGTTTTCCGGCTGCCGGGAAGGGACAGACACCCTTCCTCCGCCTCATAGGGCTGGGATTTTTTGAGAATCTCCGGGTTGAACATCACCATATAGCTTCCCTGATTCTCAAAAGCGATAATCCGCTTGCACACCCCAATCATATTGGCAGCCATGCCCACACACCCATCTCTGTGAGCCTTCAGGGTATCCAGCAAATCCCCGGCAAGCTCCACATCCTCCAAAGCGGCAGGCTCAGCCTTCCGGGACAGTAAAATCGGGTCCTTGCAAATTTCACGAATCATAGTTTATCTCCTTTTCACCGGGTACATAGGGGGAAGCGCTGCAGAAGTCAATCTGCAGCGCTTTTTGGTTTCAGAATCAATAGTTGTCGCTGTGAATTTCGAAGAAACTCTGGGAATACTGGCAGGCAGGGCAGACCTCCGGTGCAGCGGTGCCCACAACAATGTGACCGCAGTTGCGGCACTCCCAGACCTTGACCTCGCTCTTTTGGAAGACCTGGGCGGTTTCCACATTGCGCAGCAATGCACGGTAGCGGGCTTCGTGGCGCCGCTCAATGTCGGCTACCAGACGGAACTTGGCTGCCAGCTCCGGGAAGCCCTCGGCCTCGGCGGTTTTGGCAAAGCCGTCGTACATATCCGTCCACTCGTAGTTTTCTCCCTCGGCAGCGTGGAGCAGGTTCTCGGCGGTGCTGCCGATGCCGTTCAGCTCCTGATACCACATTCTGGCGTGAGCCTTTTCGTTTTCCGCCGTCTGGAGGAACAGGGCGGCAATCTGCTCAAAGCCTTCCTGCTGGGCTACAGAGGAGAAATAGGTATACTTGTTCCGTGCCTGGGATTCACCGGCGAAGGCTGCCTCCAGATTCTTCTCTGTCTGGGTTCCGGCATATTTGCTGGCTCCCTGAGCCGGAGCTTCTTCGATTTTTTCAAATGCAGAGGCAGGCTGCTTGCACAGGGGGCAGAATTCCGGGGCACTGTCCCCTTCGTGAATGTATCCGCAGATTTTGCATTTCCACTTGCTCATGGCTTTTTTCGCTCCTTCTGATGTTGCTGTATTGGGTTCGGGCTGTGTTTTTTTGGCCTTCTGTATCAGGTTGCTTCGATCCTGATAGGTGGTGTGCAGCATTTGTTCTGCCAGCGGACTGAGGGGCTGGCTGTAGAAGACCTCATATACCGCCTTGATTTCGGGGTTTTCGTGACTGGTGCGCAAGGTCATGGAACCGTCCCGCTGATACAGGGCGGCAATGCGGCTCTTGCGGGTCTCATCGGCATTTTTCAGCAGGTTCTTGGGCTGACCGCCGCCGCCGATGCAGCCGCCGGGACAGGCCATAACCTCCACAAAATGGTACTGCTTTCCGCTTTCTTTCATCCCCTGGAGGAAGGTTCTGGCATTTGACGTACCGTAGACAACGGCGACCCGTAGGGTCAACTCCCCAATCTCCACCTGCGCCTCCCGCACGCCTTCGTACCCCCGGACGGGGCTGAGCTGGAGCAGAGACTCCGGCGCAGGCTGGCCGGTGAGGTATTCATATGCGGTGCGCAGAGCGGCTTCCATCACGCCGCCGGTATTGCCAAAGATGACACCGGCACCGGAGGCCTTCCCCATAAGAGAGTCATAAGGGGAGTCCTCCAGAGCGTTCCAGTCAATCCCGGCGGCCTTGGCCCATCGGGCCAGCTCCCGGGTAGTGATTACCTGGTCGGTATCCCGCATCCCTTCTGCGTTGTGATAGTCGGCAGCGGCGTGCATCTCCTCCCGGCGAATCTCAAACTTCTTTGCGGTGCAGGGAGTGAGAGCTACATGGATAATCTGCTTGGGATCCAACCCCATCTTTTGTGCAAAATAGGTCTTTACTGTGGGACCCTGCATCCCGATGGGGCTTTTGGCGGTGGACAGATGGGGCAGAAGCTCCGGGGCGTAAATCTCTGCGAAATGTACCCAGCCGGGACAGCAGCTGGTAAACTGGGGGAGGGGACGGTCCTTGCTTGTGATGCGCTGAATCAGCTCACTGGCTTCTTCCACAATGGTAAGGTCAGCGGCAAAGTTGGTGTCCAGCACATAGTCCACCCCCAGGGCCCGGAGGAGAGCTACCATTTTCCCCTCTACAAAAGCGCCTGCATCCATGCCGAATTCCTCACCCAGGGAAGCCCGGACAGCAGGGGAGGTGCTGACAACCACCACTTTCTGGGGGTCGGCAATGGCCTTTTGTACCAGGGATGTTTCGTCCCGCTCGGTGATGCTGTCCACGGGACAGACATTGGCACATTGTCCGCAGTAGATGCAGATGGCTTTATCTCCGGTTTCTTCCAGGGTGTAGGTTCCGTGTACCCCCATCAGGTTGGCGCAGGCTTCTTTGCACATACCGCAGCGGATACACTTCTCTTCCCAGCGAACAATGCTGGGGTTGTCCGCCTCAATGGGGACACGAACAGACAAAGGTAAATGTTTCAGTTTTCTCACATGCCTTTCTTTTGAAATTTGGATCTGCAATCCTCACAAACATATGTCAGCTTCAGATCGTAGGACACAATGGAAATTCCCGCCTGTTTTTCCAGCTGCTGGGTCAAATCCCCCAGGTCAATGTCGGACAGCTTGCCGCAGCCTTTGCAAATCAGGTGATCATGGCGCTGTATCCGGTCATACCGATCCGGCATACCCTCTGTGGATATTTTGCGAATCAGCCCATCCTGCCACAAACGGCTCAGATTGTTGTATACAGTGGCCAGAACGACACTGGGATAGACCTGACGCAGAGCATCAAAGATTTCCTCAGCAGCCATATGGGAGCGGGAGGCGTTGATAATTTCCAGAATCTTCTTTCCGTATTTGGTCATAGCGCACCCTTCCAAATTAGAATGATTCTAATTTCATTATATAAAAAATTTTCTTTTCGTCAAGAGACAAATCCGCCAAAAAGTTCAGGCGTATTTTGTGCAAGGGGAGAGGAAACCTTCGCAGATCCCTTGGATGGAGCTTTCCCGGAAACAAAAAGGGCGGGTGTTTCGTAACCGAAACACCCGCCCTGGTCCGGATGACAGGATTCGAACCTGCGGCCCCATGCTCCCAAAGCACGTGCTCTACCAAACTGAGCCACATCCGGATAAAAGAACGAGTAGTATTATACAGGAGTTTTGGGAAAAATGCAACTGAAAAATAGAAAAATCCCTGTATGCGTGTGCCCAATCCTCTGGCTTGACTATCTTTTCTATTTTGGCTATACTAAGGGGTAAGCGAGCGTCACGGCTTCGCAACTACCAACGGAGGTTTTTATGAGAGGTATCCCTTCCCTGATTACGGATATTCGAAAGAATGTATTTACCCAGGTGGCGAAAATGGCCTATGCCGGCGGCGATTACTCCAATGTGGAGGATTTGCCCTACCTGATTGTCCCTGGCGACCAGCCCTTGCACCGGGAATCGGTGTTTCTGGAGCGGGCGATTGCCGGTGAGCGGGTGCGGCTGGCTATGGGCCTTCCCATCCGTCCCATCCAGACCCGGACCCTGATGACGGAAGGCATGGATGCGGCTGCGGTGGCGGAGCAGTATTATGAGCCGCCCCTGGTGAATATTATCCCCTACGCCTGCCACGCCTGCCCCACCAAGCAATACCGGGTGACGGAGAGCTGTCAGAATTGCTTGGCTGCCTCCTGCCAGAAGGTATGCCCCAAGGATGCGGTGCGCTTTGTCAATGGCAAAAGTGTCATTGACCCGGAAAAGTGCATCAAATGCGGCAAGTGTGCCAAAGCCTGCCCCTATAACGCTATTATCTATATGGAGCGGCCCTGTGCCGCTGCCTGCGGCATGGATGCCATCGGCTCTGATGAGTATGGCCGGGCGGTCATCAATCAGGACAAGTGCGTGTCCTGCGGTCAGTGCCTGGTAAGCTGTCCCTTTGGTGCCATTGTGGACAAAGGACAGATTTTCCAGGTGATTCAGTCCATTTTGAAGGGGGACAGGGTGATTGCCATTGTAGCCCCTGCCTTTATCGGACAGTTCGGTAAGCACTCCACCCCGGGAAAGTTTATTGCTGCCATGAAGCAGCTGGGCTTCCAACGGATTGTGGAGGTGGCGGTGGGTGCGGATATGTGCACCATCGAGGAGGCCCGGGACTTTGTGAAGAAGGTACCGGCGGAGCAAAAGTATATGGCAACATCCTGCTGCCCTGCCTGGCACTCCATGATTTACAAGCTGTTCCCCGGAGAGGCGAAAAATATCTCCATGACCCTGACCCCCATGGTCTATACCGCCCGGCTGATGAAGAAGAAGTACCCCGGCAGCAAGGTGGTATTCATCGGACCCTGTGCCGCCAAGAAGCTGGAGGCTATCCGGGCGGATATCCGCTCCGATGTGGACTTTGTGCTGACTTTTGAGGAGCTGCAGGGAATGTTCGAGGCCAAGGAGATTGACTTTGCCACCATTGAGGAGCTGGAAGACCTGAATGAGGGCACGGCAGCTGGCCGGGGCTTTGCGGTAGCCGGGGGCGTTGCCAAAGCCGTGGAGGATATGATTCGTGCGGAACACCCGGATATGGAAGTGAAAACCGCCCGGGCAGAGGGCTTGCGGGAATGCCGGAAGCTCATGACCCTGGCCAAGGCGGGAAAGTACAATGGCTTCCTGCTGGAGGGTATGGCCTGTCCCGGCGGCTGTGTGGCGGGAGCCGGAACCCTGTTGCCGGTGGATCTTGCCGCCGGTGTGGTGGGCAAATACCAGAAGGAAACCGACCGGGTAAGCCCCCTGGACAGTGCCTACCGGGACGAGGGCAAGCGCCTGGAAGAAGAATGATTATGGAAAAGGAGCGTGGCCTGTTTATGGAAGAATTCAATGATGTATACGATAAAGACCGAAATCTCACAGGCCGCCTCCATCTCCGGGGAACCCCCTGGAAGCCGGGGGAATACGGCCTGGTGGTGTGCGTGTGGGTGTACGACGGCAAGGGCAACATCCTGCTTACCCGCCGGGCTCCGGAAAAGAGCTTTGCCGGCACCTGGGAAAATTCCGGGGGCGCTGCCAAGGCGGGGGAGACCAGCCTCCAGGCCATTGCCCGGGAGCTGTTCGAGGAAACAGGCATCCGGGCAGGGGAGGAGGAGTTCCAGCTTCTGGACCGGGGCCGGGACAGCTTTACCCACTATGACTACTACTGCCTGAAACGGGATACCCCCCTCCGGGATATTGTGCTGCTGCCCGGGGAGACAGATGATGTGCAGTGGGCCAGCTTCTCTAAGATTCACCGGCTCATCGCCCAGAAAAAGATTTGCCGGGTCATTGCCGGACAGTTCCTCCGCCAGGAGCAGACCCTCCGGTGGCTTCAAGAGACAAAACCATAAAAAATACCACGGAAGAAAATCCTTCCGTGGTATTTTTATAATATGCACAAAAAAACCCAGGAAAATCCTGGGAAAACAGAGAGGTGTCCATTGACAATCACAAAAAGCTGTGATACAATGTTCTTCCATATGTGGTATTGTGCCCCGGTAGGCCATCCTCCGACACGGGTATCTTACCACAAAAACATGGCGATGTCAAGCAGGTAGTTAATTTGCTGGCAACGGAACCGAGCGTATCAAGTAGCGAACACATGATTCCGGCTTCGGCCGAAAGAAAGGCTGTGATGATCTATATGGCAATGGTCAAAGACCAAATGTTTGGCAAGACTCTGCGTAAGAGCTACGCAAAGTATCAGGAAATCCTGAAGATGCCGAACATGCTGAAGATTCAGAAGGACTCCTATCAGTGGTTCCTGGATGAAGGCCTCCGGGAGGTTTTCAAGGATGTAGGCGTCATTACTGATTTCTCCGGCAAGCTTGAGCTGAGCTTCCTGGATTACTCCATGAACGACAAGCCCAAGTACACCATCGAGGAGTGCAAGGAGCGGGATGCTACCTACGCACGGCCCATCAAGGTGCGGGTCCGCCTGCGGAACACCGAGACCGACGAAATCAAGGAGCAGGAGATCTTCATGGGAGATTTCCCCATTATGACCAACGGCGGTACCTTTGTGATCAATGGTGCCGAGCGTGTCATCGTCTCCCAGATTGTCCGTTCTCCCGGTATGTACTATGGCCACGAAGTGGACAAGGCCGACCAGCACACCTACACCGCCACGGTGATTCCCTACCGGGGTGCCTGGCTGGAGTATGAGACCGACCTTTCCGATGTTTTCTGGGTTCGCATCGACAAGAACCGGAAGCTGCCCATTACCTGCCTGATCCGGGCCCTGGGCGTGGACACGGACGAGAAGATCAAGGCCATGTTCGGCGAGGATCCCCGGATTCTTGCCACCATTGAAAAGGATACCTGCAAGACCCGGGAAGAGGGTCTGCTGGAAATCTACCGGCGCCTCCGTCCTGGCGAGCCTCCCACGGTGGAGACCGCTGCTGCCCACCTGGATGCCCTGCTGTTTGACGCCCACCGTTACGATGTAAGCTCTGTGGGCCGTTACAAGTTCAACAAGAAGATGGACATCTGGACCCGGCTGTCTGGCCAGGAGCTGGCAGAGCCCATCGCCGATCCCATGACCGGCGAGATTCTGGCAATGCCCGGCGAGATCATCAGCCGTGCCCGGGCCATGGAGCTGTCCGCCAAGGGCGTGAACGAAGCCGTCCTGAAGGTGGGCGACCAGCAGGTCAAGGTGTTCTCCAACGGCATGGTGGACATGGCCGGCTTTGTGGACTTTGATCCCAAGGAATACGGCATCAAGGAGAAGGTTTGCTTCCGGGTGCTGAAGGAAATGCTGGAGACTGTTCCCGCCGATGGCTGGAAGGAAGCCATTGAGCAGCGGATGGATGAGCTCATTCCCAAGCACATTGTGGTGGATGACATCATGGCCTCCATCAACTACCTGAACTGTGTGGCCATGGGCATCGGTACCCCCGACGATATTGACCACCTGGGCAACCGCCGTCTGCGCTGCGTGGGCGAGCTGCTGCAGAACCAGTTCCGCATTGGTTTCAGCCGTCTGGACCGGGTAATCCGGGAGCGGATGACCGTCCAGGACCTGGATGCAGTGACCCCCCAGAGCCTGATCAACATCCGGCCGGTTACCGCTGTTATCAAGGAGTTCTTCGGCTCCTCCCCCTTGTCTCAGTTCATGGACCAGAATAACCCCCTGGCTGAGCTGACCCACAAGCGCCGTCTGTCCGCTCTGGGCCCCGGCGGTCTGAGCCGTGAGAGAGCATCCTTTGATGTTCGTGATATTCACTATACCCACTACGGCCGTATGTGCCCCATCGAGACCCCTGAAGGTCCCAACATCGGCCTGATCAACTACTTGGCTACCTTTGCCAAGATCAACGAGTACGGCTTCGTGGAAGCTCCCTACCGGAAGGTGGATAAGGCTACCGGTAAGGTGACCGACCAGGTGGACTACATGACTGCGGATGTGGAAGACGAGTTCTACATCGGCCAGGCCAATGAGCCTCTGGACGAAAACGGCTGCCTGAAGAACGAGCGTATCACCTGCCGTCACAGAAACGAAATCATCGCCGTGGACAAGAACATGATTGACTACATCGACGTGTCCCCCAGAATGATGATTTCCATCGCAACCTCCTTCATTCCCTTCCTGCAGAACGACGACGCCAACCGTGCTTTGATGGGCGCCAACATGCAGCGTCAGGCCGTGCCTCTGCTTACCACTGAGCCCCCCATCGTGGCTACCGGTATTGAGCATGCCGCCGCTGTGGACTCTGAGGTCTGTGTGAAGGCTACCGGCGACGGTACCGTTACCGCCGTTTCCGCCAACGCCATCACCGTCCGCTATGACGACGGCCTGAGCGAAACCTACCAGTTGACCAAGTTCGCCCGGAGCAATGCCGGCACCTGCATCAACCAGCGTCCCATTGTGAAGGTAGGGGAGCGGGTGGAGAACCAGCAGATCATTGCGGACGGCCCCTCCTGCTCCGGCGGTGAGGTTGCCCTGGGTAAGAACGTGCTCATCGGCTTCGTTACCTGGGAAGGTTACAACTACGAGGACGCCATCCTGCTGAACGAACGGCTGGTTCGTGAGGATGTGTTCACCTCCATCCATATTGAAGAGCACGAGACCGAAGCCCGGGATACCAAGCTGGGACCGGAGGAAATCACCCGGGATATCCCCAACGTGGGTGAGGACACCTTGAAGGACCTGGACGAGAACGGCATCATCCGTATTGGTGCCGAGGTTCACGCCGGCGATTACCTGGTGGGTAAGGTTACCCCCAAGGGCGAGACCGAGCTGACCCCCGAGGAGCGGCTGCTCCGGGCCATCTTTGGCGAAAAGGCCAGAGAGGTGCGGGACACCTCCCTGAAGGTGCCCCACGGCGAAAGCGGTATCGTGGTGGATGTGAAGGTGTTCACCAAGGAGAATTCCGATGACCTGGCCCCTGGCGTTACCAAGTCTGTCCGGGTTTACATTGCCCAGAAGCGTAAGATTTCCGTGGGCGATAAGATGGCCGGCCGTCACGGCAACAAGGGCGTTGTGTCCCGGGTGCTGCCGGAGGAGGATATGCCCTTCCTGCCGGATGGTACTCCTCTGGACGTGGTGCTGAACCCCCTGGGCGTGCCTTCCCGTATGAACATCGGTCAGGTGCTGGAAGTTCACCTGGGTTACGCTGCCAAGGCTTTGGGCTGGCACGTGGCTACCCCTGTGTTTGACGGTGCCGACGAGAAGGACATCCGGCAGACCCTGAAGCTGGCCGGCCTGCGGGAAGACGGCAAGACCATTTTGTACGATGGCCGTACCGGCGAGCCCTTCGATAACCCCGTTACCGTTGGTTATCCCTACTACCTGAAGCTCCACCACCTGGTTGACGATAAGATTCACGCCCGTTCCACCGGTCCCTACGCACTGGTTACCCAGCAGCCTCTGGGCGGCAAGGCCCAGTTCGGCGGTCAGCGTTTCGGTGAAATGGAAGTCTGGGCTCTGGAGGCTTACGGCGCAGCCTACACCCTCCAGGAGATTCTGACTGTGAAGTCCGACGATGTGACCGGCCGTGTCAAGACCTATGAGGCCATTGTCAAGGGCAGCAACATCCCCAAGCCCGGTGTGCCGGAATCCTTCAAGGTTCTGGTGAAGGAACTGCAGGCCCTGTGCCTGGATATCCGCGTGCTGGATGAGAACGGCAATGAGATTGAGCTGAAGGAAGACGATGACGAGGACGAGATTGTCTACGCCGGTGACATGGGTACCCAGGTGACCGGTTCTGCGGACGAAGTGCTGGATGCCGGCTTTGTCATCGACGAGGACAGCCCGGAAGATATTATGGATGTGATCGATGAGGCGGATGACGCCGATACCGACACCTATGAAGAATAAGGAGGCGTGAGTATGGCAGATGCCACCTTTGATGCCATTAAAATTGGCATTGCATCCCCGGAGATGATCCGGCAGTGGTCCTTCGGTGAGGTCAAGAAGCCGGAGACCATCAACTACCGCACCCTGAAGCCGGAGCGGGACGGCCTGTACTGCGAGCGGATCTTCGGACCCACCAAGGACTGGGAGTGCCACTGCGGTAAATATAAGAAAATCAAGTATAAGGGCAAAATCTGTGACCGCTGCGGCGTAGAGGTCACCAAAGCCAAGGTTCGCCGGGAGCGGATGGGCCACATTGAGCTGGCCGCCCCCTGCAGCCACATCTGGTACTTCAAGGGTATCCCCTCCCGGATGGGCCTGATTCTGGATATCAGCCCCAAGATTCTGGAGAAGGTACTGTATTTTGCCTCCTACATCGTTACCGATCCCGGCGACGCCCCTCTGGCCATGAACCAGGTGCTCTCCGAAAAGGAATACCGGGATATGCGGGAGAAGTATGAAGATGACTTCAAGGCCGGCATGGGCGCAGAAGCCATCAAGGAGCTGCTGGAGAAGATTGACCTGGAGGAGTTGTCCAACCAGCTGCGGGAGGAGCTGAAAAACGCCTCCGCCCAGAAGAAGCTGCGCCTGGTGAAGCGTCTGGAGGTTGTGGAAGCCTTCCGGGAGTCCGGCAACAAGCCCAGCTGGATGATTATGGATGTGCTGCCGGTGATTCCTCCCGACATCCGTCCCATGATTCAGCTGGATGGCGGCCGGTTCGCCACCTCCGACCTGAACGACCTGTACCGCCGGGTCATCAACCGGAACAACCGTCTGAAGCGGCTGATTCAGCTCCATGCCCCTGACATCATCATCCGCAACGAGAAGCGGATGCTCCAGGAGGCTGTGGACGCCCTGATTGACAACGGCCGCCGTGGCCGTGCCGTTACCGGTGCCAATAACCGGGCCCTCAAGTCCCTGTCCGATATGCTCAAGGGCAAGCAGGGCCGGTTCCGTCAGAACCTGCTGGGTAAGCGTGTTGACTACTCCGGCCGAAGCGTTATCGTCGTCGGCCCTGAGCTGAAGCTGTACCAGTGCGGCGTGCCCAAGGAAATGGCCATCGAGCTGTTCCGGCCCTTCGTTATGAAGAAGCTGGTTTCCGACGGCCTGGCCAACAACATCAAGTCCGCCAAGAAGATGATCGACAAGGGCAAGACCGAAGTGTGGGACGCTCTGGACG
>DVFK01000053.1 GCA_018713285.1 Candidatus Faecousia excrementigallinarum | reverse complement strand
TTGTTGTGTGATATTTTCTTTTTTCTTTGTTTTCTCTCTGTTCCCTTGTGCAAATTCAATATAACGCAAAGCTTTTTATTTGTCAATCCCTTTATTAAATTTTGTTTAATAAGTAAAATTCAGGGTATGGTTTTTATGGGATATGACCAGAGAAAACTACGTAAATAGCGGAGCATCCGGAAGGGACGCTCCGCTATGGGCCGTTTTCTGTTATTTCGCTGTCTTTACTCCATCTCCGTCACAGGGAAACTCCGGAAAATAATCTCCGGTTCGCAGGGAAGGGGCGCCGGATATTCGTCAAAACCGAAGTTGAACCGGCTGCGCAGATGCAGAGTCACCGTCCTGGACTCTCCCGGGAAGAGGGTGAAGAAATCCTCCTCCGGAAGAATCACGGCGCAGTCCGTCTTTTCCTGTGCATGAATGTGCAGCGCCGCCCACGCTCCCCGGTTGGCAACGGAATAAACCAGTCGATCCGGTGCCTTCTCCACCAGGGCAACCTCCAGCTTGGGCTGGGGCAAATTCCGGTAGGGCCGGTAAATCTCATGGTCAAGAGTGGAGAAATAGTACAGGGTTTCGTCCCGGTGTCCCGGGCTTTCAGCGCTGACCCGCACCGCAAAAATCTCCCGATTCGGCACCGGGAAGTTCAGGGCCATACAGAGGCTGCTATGCCGGCCATCCTCCAGTACCACATCCTCTTCCCGGCTGTAGAGCACTTGTCCGTCCAGCCCCAGCACCCGGGCGGCAATCCGGGCCTGCTTCACCTGGAGGAAGGCCTCCCGGCTCAGCCACACATCCCCCCGGAAGTTCTCTCCCCGGCGGTAGTCCAGCCGGCGGTAATCCAGACTCACATGATAAGGCGCATAAGCATGCTTTGCCCAGAAGTAGGCCATCTTGGGCTCCTGGTAATAGGTGAACAGGCAGGTGTTGGCCACATTGGGCCAGGGCTCATTGAACTGCCAGATGATGCTGCCGCTGTTGCGGAAGGCACGGCGGCGGTTGGCCTCCACCGTGTAGCGAACCGCCTCCGCCTGCATCCACTGGCTGGCAGAGGAGAACTCCGGGAAGGTCTCCATAGGCCCGAAAATCTCCCAATCCCGCTCATAGGTACACCACCAGTCTCCCTTGAACCGCCACAGAGCGTTGTCCCGCATATTGGCAGGTTTCCACTCCTGGGGAGGCAGCACCTTCCGGGCGGTTCTGGGAAAGGTGACGCCGGAACAGCCGAACTCGCTGTTGAACAGGTGGTCAGCCTCCGCCTGGGCAGGGTAATGGCCGGGGTTTCCGCCGTATTCCCAGTCCCCGTGGACATCGTGGCTGGTGTCCGGCACCTTGGACTGGCGCTCGTTGGGACCGGAGGCAGAGGTGGGGTAGAAGAATCGGTCCGGGCACAGCTCCCGGCACAGTCGGGCAAGCATGGCAATGTTCCGGTCGCCGTATCCCGCAGGCACCCCCTCCTCGTCCATCAGCTCATTGCCGCCGCTCCAGGCCGCCAGGCTGGTGTGGTTCCGGCATCGGAGCAAGGCACACCGGGCAGTTTTTTCCAGCAGCTCCAGAAATTCCGGGTGCTTGGAGGGCACATTGTCCATGCCGGAGCTGGACTGGATAAACTCCTGCCACACCAGGATGCCCAGCCGGTCACACAAATCATAAAACCGCTCATCCTCGATGATTCCGCCGCCCCAGACCCGGATCAGGTTCACTCCCATGGCGGCAGCCGCCTCCAGAGAGGCCTCATACTGGGCATCGGGAATATCCCCGTAGATATGGTCCAGAGGGGTGAAGTTTACGCCCTTGATGTAGATTTTCTCCCCGTTCACCTCATAGGTATAGGGCAGTGCCCCTGCCGGGGCATTTTCATTCTGCAAAAACCTCAGACGGCGGACGCCCTGGCTGCACTGCCAGCTGTCCAGCTTCTCCTCCCCTGCCAGCAAGGTAAGGCGAACCCGGTACAGCGGCTGCTTGCCCCGGCCGTTGGGGTACCACAGGGCAGGCTGTGGAATTTCCAGCACCCCGGCAAAATCCCCGTTGGCCACCGAGAAGGTCTTCCGTGTCTGCACAATCCCATCCAGCTCCGCCACTGCCTCCACCCGGAGCACTTCCCCGCCGGAGCAGTGGGCAATCACCTTGCCGGAGCACCGGATAAGCCCCAAATCCCCTTCCATGTCGGAGCTTACATAAGGCTCAGAGAGGGCGTACCGCTCCTGGGCCACCAGCAGCACATCCCGCCATATACCAAGATTTACCAGTCTGGTACCAAAGTCCCATTTGTACCCAAAGCGGCTCTTCTGGGTGGTGGTGTCGGAAGTCCGCCCCACCTGGGCCACCTCATCTGGAGCATCCTTGATAAGCACCCGGAGGGTGAGGGTTTCGCTGCTGCGGAAAATCTCCGTGATATCACAGGAGAATTCCTCAAACATCCCCACATGTTCTCCCAGCAGCTGATTGTTCAGGTAGACAAAGGCGTCATAGTCCACCCCCAAAAAGCGGAGAAAAATCCGCTCCCCCCGGAGTTCCGGACGGGATAGATTCGTTTCAAACATCCACCACCGGTGCTCCACCCATTCCGCTTTCAGACTGTTCATTCCAAAG
>DVFK01000052.1 GCA_018713285.1 Candidatus Faecousia excrementigallinarum | reverse complement strand
AAACACCAAGAATATTGTAATTTACTTGCATTTTATGCGAATATGGGGTATAATAACCAAAATATATGTGAATGCTGTTAGCTCCAATAAAAGAAGAAACGAGAGAAAATGATATGTTGACATCCAATACTTCCAAACAAAATCTATGGAAAATCCCTCTCATTGCGATTGTGGATACCTGCCTGATTTTTCTCACCACAGGGATTGCCCTTTTGGTGCGGTTTGATTTTTCCATGAGCAAGATTCCCCGGGAGTACATGGAGGCCTTTTTGCCGGTGGTGGGGATTATGTGCCTGGCTACCATTGTGGTGTTCTGGTTCCGGCGGATGTATCATTATATCTGGCGCTCGGTGAATGCGGCGGACGTGCTGGGCATGACCCTGTCTTCCATTCTGGCCTTTTGTGCCGGAGCGGTGATTTGCGTGCTGCTGCAGCTGCGGATGCCCCTGAGCGTATGGTTTTTGATGTTTGTTTTCCAGTTCTGCGCCCTGGTGGGCTGCCGGTGTGCCCTGCGGATGATTACGGTGATCCGGGGAACCCTTCTGAAAATGTCCGAGGAGGAGGGGCACCGGATTATGCTCATCGGTGCCGGCGTAGCGGGACAGATGCTGGCCCAGGAGATTACCACCAGCCAGTATGTGGACGGCACTTTGTGCTGTATCATTGACGACAACCCGGCCAAACAGGGAAAATTTCTCCACGGTGTGCCCATTGTAGGCGGCCGGAATGACATTCTCAAGGCGGTGGAGCGGTATCGGATTACCCAGATTATCTTTGCCATTCCCTCCGCCCCGGCCAAGACCAAGACGGAGATTCTGGAGCTGTGCAAGAAAACCTCCTGCCGGGTGCGGGTGCTGCCGGGACTGTACCAGCTGGTAAACGGTCAGGTGAGCCTGTCCCAGGTGCAGGACGTGGCCATTGAGGACTTGCTGGGCAGAACCCCGGTGGAGCTGGATACGGAGGCGATTTCCAAATTTCTCACCGGCAAGGTGGTGCTGGTCACCGGCGGCGGCGGCTCCATCGGCAGCGAGCTGTGCCGGCAGATTGCCCGGCATAACCCCCGGAAGCTGATTATCCTGGACATTTACGAGAACAATGCCTATGACATCCAGCAGGAGCTGCTGCGGAAATACGGCAACGCCCTGAACCTCCGGGTGGAGATTGCCTCCGTCCGGGAAAAGGAGCGGATTTACCAGCTCTTTGACTATTACCGTCCCCAGGTGGTGTTCCATGCGGCGGCCCATAAGCACGTGCCCCTCATGGAGGAATGCCCCACCGAAGCGGTGAAGAACAACATTTTCGGCACCTACCATGTGGTGCGGGCTGCAGAGAAGTACTGCACAGAGAAGTTCGTGATGATTTCCTCCGACAAGGCGGTGAATCCCACCAACTTCATGGGCGCCACCAAGCGGTTCTGTGAGATGATTCTCCAGAGCCGGCAGAATTCCAAGACCCAGTTCTGCGCCGTGCGGTTCGGCAACGTGCTGGGCTCCAATGGCTCTGTGGTTCCCCTGTTCCAGAAGCAGATTCAGGAGGGCGGCCCCGTCACCATCACCGACCGGCGGATTATCCGCTACTTTATGACCATCTCCGAGGCGGCAGCCCTGGTGATGGAAGCCGGTGCCATTGCCAAGCCCGGACAGATCATGGTGCTGGACATGGGCGAGCCGGTGCGGATTCTGACCCTGGCGGAGAACCTGATCCGCCTGTCCGGTCTGGAGCCCTACCGGGATATTGAAATCAAGGAGATCGGCCTGCGGCCCGGTGAAAAGCTCTATGAGGAGCTGCTCATGAAGAGCGAACACCTGCAAAAAACTGACAATGCAAAGATTTTCATTGAGGAGCAGCGCTCCATCTCCCGGGCAAAGATTATGGAGGCCCTGGAAGCCCTCAGCGATGCCATCGAGGATACCCGCTCCAAGGAGCAGTTGATTCGCTTCATGCAGCGGCTGGTGCCCACCTACTGCGACCCGGACGAGGTGAACCGCCGTGCGGTGGAGCAGAGCCTGGGCCACAAGGTAACCGCCAACACCTGTGCCCTGAAAGAGAAGGAGACCAAGCTCTGGGCGGAAAAGCCCACGCCGGATACAGACGAACTGGAGCAGGAGCAGACGCCTGTCTCCTGAAATGCCGGGAAGCGGCAATGCTTTGATAAGTGAAACAAAACCGGAGGGGCTCCTTGTGGTAGCTCCCTCCGGTTTTTGGTAAAAAAGACGAAACTCTACTGCAAATATTTTTTTGAGTTGACTTTTCGAACAAAGAATCATATACTATGGATAGAGAAAGATTTTCTATGGCAGGAGGAGGCGATTCCTATGGGCCGTTGAACCATCCGTCCATTTTTCCTTTTGGTATAAATTGAGGAGGTTCGTTATGAAGAAAATTCTTGCCCTGTTGCTTTCTATTTCCTTGATTCTGTGCCTGCCGATTTCTGTATTTGCCGCAGAAACGCAGCAGTCATCGGATTCGGAGGAAATGAAGGATATTCTTCTTTCGTCAACAGATGACTATTTCATTGTTGTCTCCGTCCCGGAATCTGAAGCAGAAGCTTACCAGAAACGCCTGGACTCCGACCCTGAATTCCGTGAAAGTGAAATTCAGGCGGCTTTTGGCAGTACATCTGTTTCTTCCAGAACCTTGCCGCCTGGGATTATTGACTACCAAAGCTATATGTACAGAGCGGATATCCAGAAGATGGTCGACAGTGCTGCCGGAGTTGGCGCATTTGCCAGATGGCTTCAGAACTTGGGACGACTGGTTACGTTGGCTGACATTGCTGGTTTGATAGAACTGTCAGATACGGAGGAGATTTTTGTTTTCGTTGCAGATACACTGGGAGCATACATAGAGTGGGTACAAGCCCAGCAAAAATCGTGGTGGGAAGAAGCTTTGCGGGATATTATCAATGGAGTTATTAAAGCTGTTCGGCTCACAATTATACAAAGCAACACAGAATATCCCAAAGCATGGCGAGTTCTTGAGCGGATATAGGGGGTGTACCTATGAAATCCAGGCTGTACCATCTGTGGCGCTATGTCGCCGAACTGTTGTTCCTGATTGGCTGGGGGATTATGATGGTCTACCCGGAAAAGGCAGGCACTTATCTTCCCGAGGCGTTCCTGAGCGGCGGTTTCTTCTGTGGCATCCTCTATTCCTTCTGCAGGAGACACTATGCCCCGGATGTGAGGCCCGCTAAGGTGGAAAAAATCCTGGTTGTGGTTCTGGTTACAGCTCTGGCAATCCGGCTAAGTCTGGCATAAGCATACAAAAGTCCAATCCCCCTGCTGCATTTCGCAGCAGGGGGATGTTTTAGCCTTCCGTCACTTCCACCCGTCCGTTTTCCCGGATGGTGATGGTCATGCCGTCTTTCACATAGTCCAAAAACTCCTGACCCAAAGAGTCTACCACCGACATGGAGATGTTGTCCAGCCATACCGCCGCCAGCACAGAGCCAGCCGCTGCCAGGGAGTCGATGGGGTTTGAAAACAGGAGACAACCGGGCTGCCGGTTCATGGAGCAGGCGCAGTACAAAACCAATCCTCCGGTGGTGGAGCCGATGGTCTTGGGCAGGCACAGAGCCTTTCCTGCCATGGGCTTGCCGTAGAGGTCCTTGTTATTCTGGTCGCCGCAGGTGGCGTTTTTGTCCCCGAACTGCAAGGCTTTCTGGAAGGAGGCCAGGGTGTTCAGTCCGCCGTGGGACACCAGGGCAGGGGCCGAGGTGCAGCCGGGGGCAATGACCCGTCCTTGAAACACTCTCATTTCCCTTCTCCTCCTTTCGTAATCTGGGTGAGAATCTCTGCTTCCGTGTAGTACCGGGCGGTTGTGTAGGTGCGCAGCTTGTTGGAGCAGGTAATCACCGGCATGGAGCCGCACAGGGGATTGTTCATATACATGAGGGGGCAGATGCAGGAGAGAATCACCCCGGTTTTTGCCAGCCGGGCAGCATAGGGGGTCTCGTCAAAGGCTTTTTTCACTGCCGGAGCGGTGGTAAACACCGTGGGGATGACCACCTTGGCTTTCCCGGCGGCTTTCAGACCCTTTTCCAGATTCTCCGTCCAGGTTTTCAGCTGCTCCAGACTCAGGTGGGGACAGCCCACGAAGCACAGTTTGGGCTTGGCGTTGGGGTTCTTCCACACCAGGGGATACTCCCGCTTCACCCGCTCCAACTCTGCATCGTCAATTTCATAAACCTTGGCATCGGGAGCGATGAGGGCTTCTCCCAGCTCCTGAGCCTCCGGGGTCAGACCGGCAATGTGGTAAAGCCCCACAGCGCCGTTGGAGGCGGTGGCGGCACCAAAATCCTTGAGATAGGCACAGGCGGCATCGTCCAGGGTGCTGCCCAGCCACTTGTCAAGGCCTACCACATAGGGCACATCCTCCATCACCTTCATGCCGATGGCGGAGCCCAGCAGCTGAGCCTCGGGCTTTTTGGTGGTCTTGATCTTCACCACCCAGGTGGCTTTCCGACCCTCGTCTGTCAAAAGGCCAAAGTAGGGGACGTACCCGGCGATGGAGCCCATGAGATCCATAATGCCGGAGTTCCGGTTGCACCGGGCACCCAACACCGAGTTGGCGTAGACCACGGCGGAGGATTCTGCCCAGCTGAGCACCTCCCCCTTCTGGGGACGGTTCCCCACCTCGTCCAGATAGCAGGCACAGGTGAAGGCATCGGGATTCATCAGCCCCATTTTGGTGAGCTGATCCTCGTAAAAGTCCTGCTTGCTATACATGAACTTCTTGAATACCAGCTTCTGCAAAAGGTTTGCAGGTACATTGGGGTCCAGGGGACGGGGGTCCACGGAGAACTTCTGCCCGGACACCGCTCCGGCTTCCAGCAGCTGATTCATTAAGTCATACACAGGGCCCAGGGCTTTCAGGCCGAAGGAGGTGACCAGGTGGTTATACCGGGAGGTCACCGGTACCAGTTTGTCAGCGCCGAAAATCTCACCGTACACGATGAGGGTTTTCATCACCTTGGCCATGGTCTCTCCCTGGGAGCCCTGGAGAATTTCCTCTTGTTCCTTTGTCAGTTCCACTTTTTTCCTCCTTACAGCTTCATGGCCACATCCCAGGCTTTCCAGATGGCGGTGCGCAGGTTCCCCACCTTGGCGGCATCGCCGATGACATGAACATGGGCGCTCTTGGAAGCCAGGGGAGCGGGACGGTAGCCCACGGAGAGAATCACAGAGTCGGCAGGGAGGGTGGTTTCCGTGCCGTCCTTGGCGGCCACCACTACGGAGCCTTTTTCAATCTTCTTCAATCCGGTTTCCAGCAGCACCGGCACCTGGTTGGTCTTGAAGAAGTCCCGGAGGTAGCTGGAATTGGCCAGGCAGATTCCGGCGCCGCAAATGAGGTCGTTCTGCATCTCCACGATGGTGGGCTTTTTCCCCTGCAAATACAGGTCATAGGCGATTTCACAGCCGGTGAGGCCGCCGCCCACCACCACTACATTTTCTCCCACGGACTTTCTTCCCGTCAGATAGTCCACCGCCTGGATGCCCAGCTCCTTGCCGGGAACGGGGATGGTGTTGGCTCTGGCACCGGTGGCGATAATCACCTCATCGGCTTTCAGGGTGTCTAAGTTTTCTACGGCGGTGTTCAGCTTTACTTTCAGATTTTTGTACTTGCCAAGCTCCCGGCTGTACCAGGCCAGAAGCTCTTTGTCCTTTTCCTTGAAGGAGGGCGCAGCCGCTGCCTGGAACACGCCGCCCAAAGAGCCGGTTTTTTCGTACAGGGTCACCTGATGGCCCCGGCGGGCACAGACGATGGCAGCCTCCATACCGGCAATGCCGCCGCCCACCACCGCAACGGACTTGGCCTTGGGGGCGGGCTGAATCTTGTGCTTTCTGGACTGCATGGTCTGGGGATTGATGGCACACCGAGCCATGCCCCGGGTGTCAAAGAAGGACTGGGCGTTGGCGTGACCCTTGTAGTGAGCCAGGTTGAAGCAGCCGTTGTGGCAGCAGATACAGGGGCGGATTTCCGCCAGCCGATCTTCCATGAGCTTGGTAATCCACTCTCCGTCCGCCAGGAACTGCCGGGCAACACCCACGGCGTCAATCCGTCCCTGGGCAACGGCTTCCGCACCCACATCCGGCTCCATCCGTCCGGCACATACCACGGGAATGTCCACAAACTGCTTGATGTGGGCCACATCCTCTAAGTTGCAGTTCTGGGGCATATACATGGGCGGGTGCGCCCAGTACCAGGAGTCATAGGTGCCGTTGTCGGCGTTGAGCATATCGTAGCCTGCATCCTGTAAGTACTTGGCTGCCTTTTCACTTTCTGCCATGTCTCTGCCGATTTCCTGATAGGCTTCTCCCGGCAGGGCACCATAGCAGAAGTCTTTGACCTTGGAAATGACGCTGTACCGCAAAGACACCGGGTAGTCGGTGCCGCAGACCTTCTTGATGTTCTTCACAATCTCAGCGGCGAAGCGGTAGCGGTTTTCAAAGCTGCCGCCGTAAGCATCCTTCCGGTGGTTGGTGTACTTCATGGCAAACTGGTCCAGAAGATACCCCTCGTGGACGGCGTGAACCTCCACACCGTCCACCCCCGCTTCCTTGCACAAAGCGGCGGTCTTGCCGAAGGCCTCGATAATCTCCTGAATCTGCTTAAGGGTCATCTCCGGGCAGGTAATGTCCTCAGCCCACCGGGAGGGCAGGGGAGAGGGGCTGGCCATCTGGTAGTTGGTGTCCAGAATGGGCTTTGCCAGCACCCGCAGCACGGGATTTTTGTGCAGGTGTACCACTTCGTCGGAGATACCCCAGGAGCGGCCCATGCCGGCGGTGAGCTGAATGAAGAGCTTGGCCCCGGTGGCGTGAATCTTCTCCATGTATTCCTTCAGTTCCCGGAACATCTTTTTGTTCTGGTACAGCCAGCGGCCGCCGATGGTGTCCCGGATGGGGGCAATGCCGGGGATAATCAGTCCCACATTGTTCTTTGCCCGCTCCAGGAAGAAGTTGGCCGCTTCCTTGTCAAAGTGGTTGGGCTCCATCCACCCGAACAGAGAGGTGCCGCCCATGGGGCACAGGACGATGCGGTTCTTGATTTCCACATCCCGGATTTTCCAGGGGGTAAACAGCGCCTGATATTTTGAATCCATACAATCCATCCTTTTTCGTAAATTGGGAAAGCCCCGCCTTCCCAGGAAGTGTATGCCTTATTCTAAGCAATGTTTGTTGATATGTCAACAATTTTTCTTCCGGGGCGGGGAAGCTGGCAAATTAAGACAGCACTTGCATTTTGGGGGCGTATCTCATATAATATAGGTTGGTTTGGAATGGAAAAAACCAATAACGGAGGAATTTACCCATGCAAAAGAAGTTATTTATTACGATGATTCTGCTGCTGGCGCTGCTTTTGGCGGCTTGCAGTAACGGTTCCGGAGAAACGGAGCCTGCGGTATATTATAAGGCCACCTTTGTTTTGGACGGGGTGGTATATGCCCAGCAGCAGGTGGAAGAGGGCGGTACCCCCACCCAGGTGGCCCTGAACATCCCCGGACTGACCCTTTTGGGCTGGCAGAACGCCGCCGGGGAGACCGTGACCCCCGAGAGCCTGCCCCTCACCGGGGACGCTACCTATACGGCGGTGGTGAAGCCCCAGCTTGACCAGCACAAGAGCTTCCTGTTTGTGGACACCAACGGCTTCCTCTGGCCGGAACAGCCCCTCACCGGGGAGGCCCTGGCTGCGGGACTGAAAGCCCTGGCTCCGGAAGCCGCCCACCCCTATTTCCCGGAGCTTCCCCAGGGGGAAGAGACGGTGACGAAGCAGCAGCTGGAGGCAGTGCTTTCCCAGTTCTTTGCGGGGGAGCAGGTGACTAAGGCGTTGGAGCAGCAGGGGGATACGGTTCTGCGCCGGGATTTTGCCCTGGTGATGTGCAGCCTGCTGGGAAGAGATACCACTGCCAAAATCTCCCTGACGGAAGAGAGCAAAATGCCCCTGGATGTGAACAAGAACACCAAGGATTACCTGTATCTGCTGGAAGCCAGCGTGGACCACACCCAGGACGAAAACGGCGTTGCCTGGACGGAGGTGGATATTCCCACCGGACTGGAGCCGGGCTTTGTGAACCTCAGCGGCTACCTTTACTATGTCCAGGAGGACGGCACCTTCCTGTGTGACGGGGATGTGGGAACCCTCCGGTTTGGCGCTGACGGCCGGTACACCAGCGGCGATGCAGAGCTGGACACCATGGTGGCTCAGATTCTTGACGAGCTTCTGAAAGCTGAGCCGGAGGCAGACCGGATGACCCACCTGCGGACGGTGTTTGACTACTGCGTGGAATCCTTTGAGTACCTGCGCCGGCTGGACAATGTGCTGGGCAAAGGCGAAACCGGCTGGGAGATCAACGAGGCCAAGACTATGATTTCCACCGGAAAGGGCAACTGCTACAACTTCGCCGCTACCTTCTGGGCTCTGTCCCGGGGCATGGGCTTTGAGACCATTGCCATCAGCGGCACCTGCACCAGCACCGACCAGCCCCATGCCTGGACGGTGATTAACCTGGACGGAGAGAATTACTTCTTCGATCCCCAGTGGCAGTACGACTATAACCGCCGGGAAATTTACGACAAGGATATGTTTATGATCCCCATGGACAAGGTAGGCTGGTGGGGATACGAGTGGGCGGATGACGCCTTCTAAGGAGAAAGGAGCAGGCCGTGGGCTTTGACAGCGTATTTTTTATCAGCTGCCTTTTGCCGGTGGGGCTGATTCTCTATTGGCTGATTCCCGGAAACCGGGGAAAAAACGTCCTTCTCCTTCTTCTGAGTTTGCTTTTCTACGCCTTTGGCAGCATTTCCGCACTGGGCCTTTTGCTGGCTGCAGCGGTATTCAACTTTCTCTGGGGGCGGCTTCTCCGCCCCGGCAGAAAGGGCCTGCTGATTCTGGGGGTAGGGGCAAACCTTGCTTACCTCTTTGTTTTTAAGTATCTGCACTTTTTCCTGAATCAGGTGGTGGGGGTGGAGTCGGATTTGGGACTGGCTGCCCCTTTGGGGATGTCCTTCTTCCTGTTCAAGGCCATCAGCTTCCTGGTGGATACTTACCGCTGTCCGGAAAACACAAACGGCAGCTTTTGGGATTTTTTGCAGTACCTTTCCTTCTTCCCTCAGGTCACCGCCGGGCCCATTGCCCGGTATGACCAGTTTGCCCCCCAGTTGGCATCCCGGCGACTGACCATCCCGGAAGCCGCTGCCGGTATCCGCAGATTTATTGTGGGACTGGGGAAAAAGGTGCTCCTGTGCACCACTTTGGCTCAGGCAGCCGATGGGGTGTTTGCCTTGGAGTCGGGGAGCCTGAATCTGCCCCTGGCCTGGCTGGGGGCGGCCTGCTACCTGCTGCAAATTTACTTTGACTTCTCCGGCTACAGCGATATGGCCATCGGCCTGGGACAGGCTTTGGGCTTTTCCACCCCGGAGAACTTCCGGTATCCTTACGCCGCCGCCTCCATCGGAGACTTCTGGCGCCGGTGGCACCTGAGCCTCTCCTATTGGTTCCGGGACTATGTGTATATTCCCCTGGGCGGCAACCGGAAAGGAAAATACCGGACGGCTCTGAACAAAGTCATCGTCTTTGCCCTTTGCGGTGTGTGGCACGGAGCCGCCTGGACCTTCCTGGCCTGGGGACTGTGGCACGGCCTGTTTTCCGCCCTGGAAAGCCTGGGGATTGTCCCGGTGAAGCGCCTTTCCCAAAGTCGGGGGGGTAGAGGACTGCTCCATGTCTATACCCTGCTGGTGGTGTGCCTGGGCTTTGTCCTGTTCCGGGCGGAAAGCCTTGTTCAGGCCGGAAGCCTCATGAGCGCCATGTTCGCCGGATTCTCCTTCCCGGGGGAGGCTACCGTGGCCTTCTACCGCCTGTGCACCCGGGAGACTCTGGGGGTGCTGGTGCTGGGGGTGGTGCTGTCCCTGCCGGTGAAGCCCTGGCTGGAAAAACACCCGCCTGACTGGACAGAGCCTTTGGCTTATGCCGGATGCCTGGTGATGCTGGCCCTTTGTATGATGAAGCTGGCGGCAGGAGGCTTTGCTCCTTTCATCTATGCCCAGTTCTGAGGTGCGACTATGAAGAAAAATTGGTTATACATCGTATTTCTCGCCCTGTTTCTGGGAATCTGCCTGATTTTTCCTGTGGGAACCTGGCTGTCCGGCCCCTCGGAGGCCGGTGCCAACGAAGTGCTGAGCCAGCCCCCCAAATGGGAGGACAAGCGGGGTAACTGGAACGATGCCTATTTGCAGGATGCCGCCGCCTGGTACAATGACCACTTTTACCTCCGGCAGGAGCTGGTGAGCACCCAGCGGCTGCTCACAGGAAAGGTCTTTGGTACCTCCGGCGAGGATTCTGTGATTCTGGGAAAGGATGGCTGGCTGTTCTACGGCTCTACCCTGGAGGACTTCACCGGAACCACGGATCTTACAGAGCGAGACCTTTACGCCATGGCCCGAAACCTCTATCTCATGTCCCAGGAAAAACCCCTGATTTTCCTGGTCGCCCCCAATAAAAACTCCCTGCATCCCCAGTATATGCCAAACTTTGGGGCGCAGGCGGAGAAAACCACCGGGGAGCGTCTTCAGGACTGGCTCCGGGAGCTGGGGGTGAACTTCGTGGATATTTACAGCGCCTTCCAGAAGGAGCCGGTGCTGTACTATGCCACAGATTCCCATTGGACCCCAAAGGGCGCTGCCCTGGCAGCAGACCTTATTAACCAGGCCGCCGGGAAAACAACAAATTATTATGCCGGCCCCTTTGAACCCGGGGAACCATATACCGGGGACTTGTACGAGATGCTCTACCCCGCCTTTGCCGGAACGGAACCAGACTGGATATACGGAGGTCAGCTGGACTTTTCCTATGTGGGCAATGCCCAGCGGCCGGACAGCATTACCCTGCAAACCCAGTCCCATGAATCCGGTTCGCTGCTTGTGTACCGGGACTCCTTCGGAAATGTCCTGTACCCCTACCTGGCAGACAGCTTCGGCTCCGTCCGATTCTCCCGGTCTACCACCTATGATTTGACCGGGGAGGAGGAACTGGTGGTGCTGGAACTGGTGGAGCGGAACCTCTCTTATCTCATTGAGAAAGCCCCGGTCTGCCATAACCCCACTGTGGAACTCTCCCTGCCGGAGCCTGTGGGAAGCCTGGTTCTGGAAAAGGACACCAAGGCCAACGCCCCGGAGGGGTATGTCCTGTGGCAGGGAACCTTGGATTCTACCCCGGATGTGCAATCCTCTGTGTATGTATCTGCTGGCGGAGATGTTTATGAGGCATTTTTATTGAAGGAAAACGGCGTTGCCCTGTACCTGCCGGAAGGTGTCCAGCCGGACACCCTGGTCTGGGAGACAGGGGGCGTTTTGGAAAGTAAAACCATAAGTGAGAAAGGATAAGGAACATGAAAAAGTTGATTGTTGCCATGCTGTGCCTGACCCTATTGCTGGCAGGCTGCGGCGCAGACCCCCAGCCCGCCGAAACCACCACGAAGCCTTCCACCCAGACCGAGGCGACCACGGAAGCCCCCACGGAAACCACCACCGAAGCTCCCACGGAGGCGACCACGGAAGCCAATTCCCTGAAGGCCCAGGCGGAGAGTTGCATCGGCAAGACCGTGGAGGAGCTGATTGCCCTCATCGGAGAGCCTCAGTCCTCCGACTACGCCCCCAGCTGCCTGAACCCCGGCGTGGGTGAGGATGGCAACCTCTACTACGAAGGCTTCACCGTCTACACCTACAAGGCAGACGGTGTGGAAGAAGTGGTAGATGTGGAGTAACCCGATTTCCGGAATCTCAAAGCCCGCAGCCAAAGCTGCGGGCTTCTTTTTGCGCCAACTGGGGAAAACAAGGGAATGATGCGCAGAGGAAAGATAAATGTTCTTTGTGAAAAAACATAAATTGTTCTGTGTGTATTGACTTGGGGGCGGGTTTATGTTAGTATTGAATTGTAACATATAAAACATATAAATATATAGAAAATTAGGATTTATTTTTGTGCATTATCTATACGGT
>DVFK01000051.1 GCA_018713285.1 Candidatus Faecousia excrementigallinarum | reverse complement strand
ATATTTGTCAATCACATAGCCCCCATCGTCCTCATGCTGGGAAAATCCGTCTCTGGATACGCAGCAACCGTAAATGCTGATATGGTTCTTCTCTTTCATGCAAACTCCCTCAGTATCAAAGAATCTAAGGCAACCGCAAACGAGAGTGTAATTAAGTACAGGCCTTCAAAATGGCATAGAGAAGCCCCACGGCAATCAGGGGCAGCAGCAGGAAGATTCCCCCCAGCACCACCAGACAGACAATCAAAAACGGAACACACAGCGCCAGCACCAGTCCGGCGAGCACCTTCCAGATTGACCAGGAGAGGCGCAAAAGCAGCCCCAGAATCTTAAAACCCAGCCACAAAAACAACACAACACAAAGAAAAGCGAGCATTTTCCTTCTCCTTTCTGTATATCCCCAGAAATGTTCCTGTTTTAATTGTTTTATTATAGCATGAAGGGTGTTTTTTTGCAATGTATGTCGAAAGGTTCCCTCCCTACACGGCCCGATTATCCCCTTAACCCTCAGCTGCTTTTCCAAGGATAGTGATTTTGATAAATAATCACCAGATAAGAAAAAATAATTATGCAATTTCCACATTCTATTATATAATCCTTTCATAGAAAAATATGAAACAAAGGAGAATACGCCAATGAATGTCATCGTAATCGGCGGTGTTGCCGCAGGCACCAAAGCAGCTGCCAAGCTGAAGCGGGAAGACCGCAGCGCAAATGTGACCATTTATACCAAGGGTCAGGACATTTCCTATGCCGGATGCGGTCTGCCCTACTATGTAGGCGGAAGCATCGAAACCCGGGAGGAACTGATTGTCAACTCTCCCGCCAAGTACCAGGGCCTTACCGGCGTGAATGTGTTCACCGGCATGGAGGCTACCGCAGTGGATGCCTCCGCCAAGGCTGTGACCGTCCGCAATACCCAGACCGGCGAGAGCAGCGTGGTAAACTATGACCGGCTGGTGCTGGCTGTAGGCGCTGAGCCCTTCGTGCCCGGTGTTCCCGGGGTGAACCTGTCCGGTGTTTACACCATGCGCACCCCCGACGATGCCACCGGCCTCCGGGCTTATGTGGAGGAGAACCACTGCCGCAATGCCGTGGTGGTAGGCGGCGGCTTCATCGGTCTGGAAATTGCCGAAAACCTCATTGCCAAGGGTCTGTCCGTCACAGTAGTGGATATGGCCAATCAGCTGATGCCCAACATCTTTGACCCGGAGATGGCTGACTTCGTCCGTCGGAAGCTCCAGGCCAAGGGTATGCGGATTCGCACCGGCACTGCCCTCAAGGGCATTACCGGCACCGCCAAGGCCGAGGGCGTAGACACCAGCGCCGGCGTACTGCCCGCTGATGTGGTGGTACTGGCTATCGGTATCCGTCCTGCCACCGGTTTCCTGGCTGACTCCGGCATTGAGATGTTCAAGGGCACCATTGTGGTGAACGACCACCAGCAGACCAATCTGCCGGATGTGTACGCCGTGGGCGACTGCGCCATGGTCCACAACCGGATTACCGGCAAGGGTCAGTGGTCCGCCATGGGCTCCACCGCCAACATCACCGGCCGCTGCCTGGCCAAGAACCTCACCGGCACCGACGCCCCCTACGGCGGCTGCCTGGGCACCGGCGTTGTGAAGCTGGCTGACGACTTAAACGGCGGCCGTACCGGCCTGACCGAGGCTCAGGCCAAGGAAGCCGGCTTTGATGTGGTCACCGCCCTGTGCGTCACCGACGACAAGGCCCACTACTATGCCGACGCTTCCAGCTTCGTCACCAAGCTCATCGCCGACAAGACCACCGGCAAGCTCCTGGGTATTCAGGTGCTGGGCGGCGGCGCTGTGGATAAAATGGTAGATATCGCCGTTACCGGCATTGCCATGAACGCCAAGGTTTCCGATTTCGATACTTTGGACTTTGCCTACGCACCTCCCTTCTCCACCGCCATTCATCCCTTTGTCCAGGCCTGCTACATCCTGGAAAACAAGATGGCCGGCGATTTTGAGACCTTCACTCCGGCTGAGTATGCCGCCGGCGCTGCCAAGGGCTACCGGGTGCTGGACGCCCATCCCGCAGCGACCCTCCCCGGTGCTACCTGGGTGGATCTGGCAAAGGTCAACGCTCCCATTGCGGACACCAGCCTGGACGACAAGCTGCTGCTGGTCTGCGCCAAGGGCAAGCGGGGCTACTTCCTCCAGAACCGCATGAAGGCTCTGGGCTACACCAATGTCCGGGTGCTGGAAGGCGGTGCCTTCTTCAACACCGTGAAGATCTCCGTTCCCGGCTCCGCTTTGAGTCCCATGGAAATCAAGCGGATGAAGGGTCTGGGCTGCTTGCAGGACAAGCGTTTCCCGGATGTATTCAATGTACGTATCATTACCCGCAACGGTAAGATTACCACCGACGAGCACCGGGCCATCGCCGAGGCCGCCGAGAAGTTCGGCAGCGGCGAAGTGACCATGACTACCCGTCTGACCATGGAGATTCAGGGCGTCAAGTATGAGAACATCATGCCCCTGATTGACTTTGTGAACCAGCACGGCCTGGAAACCGGCGGTACCGGCTCTCTGGTGCGGCCTGTGGTGGCCTGCAAGGGCACCACCTGCCAGTACGGTCTGCTGGACTCCTTCGGCCTCAGCGAGAAGATTCACGAGCGTTTCTACATTGGCTACCACGGCGTGACCCTGCCCCACAAGTTCAAGATTGCCGTTGGCGGCTGCCCCAACAACTGTGTCAAGCCCGACCTGAACGACCTGGGTATTGTGGGCCAGCGGGTTCCCATGGTGGATCTGTCCAAGTGCCACGGCTGTAAGGTCTGCCAGGTGGAGAACAACTGCCCCATCCACATCGCCAAGATGGTGGACGGCAAGATTCAGATCAACCCCAACGAGTGCAACAACTGCGGCCGCTGCAAGGGCAAGTGCCCCTTCGGCGCTCTGGAAGAGTACGTGGACGGCTACAAGATTTACATTGGCGGCCGCTGGGGCAAGAAGATTGCCCACGGTCAGGCTCTGAACAAGCTGTTCACCTCCGAGGAAGAGGTTATGGACATGATCGAGCGGGTCATCCTGTTTTTCCGGGATGAGGGCATCACCGGCGAGCGTCTGGCTGACACCGTGGATCGTCTGGGCTTTGAGTATGTGGAGAACAAGCTCCTGACCCAGCCTGTCAACAAGGAAGCCATCCTGAACAAGGTGGTCAAGGGCGGCGCAACCTGCTGATTAAGGAGAGCTGTCCAGTGAAAAGAGAGAATTTACACGCTGATTTCCCACGAAAAAATCCCCAAACCGGGTTTCCGGTTTGGGGATTCATTATTGTTTACGGAAGAATATTTCCTGCTGCCCGGTAGAGGCTGTACCACTCCTCCCGGGTCAGGACAATGTCCGCCCCCTGGGCAATGCCCGGGGCCCGCCGGGGATTGGTGGTGCCTACCACCACCTGCATATTGGCAGGATGGCGGAGAAGCCAGGCCACCGCTATGCCATTGGTAGTGGTGTCGTATTTTTCTGCCAGGCGTTCCAGCTCCCGGTTCAGCTCCCGGTAGTCGCGATTTCCCAGGAACGTTCCTTCAAATGCCCCATACTGGAAGGGGCTGTAGCACTGGATGGTCATGCCCTCCATCCGGCAGTAATCTACAATACCCTCATCCCGGCAGATGCCCCGCACGTCTGTGGTATTGAAGTAGGCAGGGCCGTCCAGCACCAGGGTATGGGCCAGGGACAGCTGAATCTGGTTGATTTCCAAAGGCTGCCGGACACAGGTTTTCAGCAGCTGAATCTGGCTGGGGGTGTGGTTGCTGACACCAAAGTGGAGAACCTTTCCTGCCTGGGAAAGCCGGTCAAAGGCTTCTGCCACCTCTTCCGGCTCCATGAGCAAATCAGGCCGGTGAAGAAGCAGATAATCCAGGCGATCCGTTTTCAGGCGGCTGAGAATCCCATCCACGCTTTCCAGAATGTAGTCCTTGGAAAAATCATACCGACCCACCCGGATGCCGCACTTGCTTTGGAGAATCAGCTTCTCCCGCAGGCCAAGGTTCCGGCTCAGAACATTTCCGAACAGTTCCTCACAGGTTCCCTGTCCGTAGATGTCTGCATGGTCCCAGTAGTTGATTCCCAGGTCCAGCTGGGTGTGAATCAGCCCCTCCAGCTGCTCCTCAGAGAGGCCTCCGATTCGCATGCAGCCCTGGATAATGGCAGGTACGTTTCTGCCGCCGATGCTTACCTGTTTCATGGTATTCATCCTTTCACTTTTTTCTTTCAGTATAGGGCAATATCCTCTGCAAGTCAATTCCCATATTGACCGGCGGTTTTTCCTGTGATATGCTACCGGAAACAACACCTTGGAAAGAGGGGCTGGAAATGATTACGGTGAACAATCTCACAAGAGATTACGGCGGCGGGAAGGGTGTATTTCAGGTGTCCTTCTCCATCGCCCAGGGGGAAGTTTTTGGATTTCTGGGGCCCAATGGCGCTGGTAAAACCACCACCATCCGCCACCTTATGGGCTTTCTCAGGCCGGAGGGAGGCAGCTGCTCCATAAACGGTCTGGACTGCTGGAAAAACGCCCCGGAAATTCAAAAAAGTCTGGGGTACATCCCGGGAGAGATTGCCTTCTTCCCGGAGATGACCGGGCTCCAATACCTGGATTTTCTTCGTTCCTACCGGGGGCTTTCCCACACTTCCCGGATGAAGGAGCTGATGGAGCGTTTCGAGGTGGATGCCAGGGGAAAAATCCGGAAGATGAGCAAGGGCATGAAGCAGAAAATCGCCATTGTGGCGGCTTTCATGCACGATCCTCAGGTGCTGATTCTGGACGAGCCCACCTCCGGGCTGGACCCGCTGATGCAGAACCGATTTACCCAGCTGATTCAGGAGGAACGGGAGCGGGGCAAAAACATTTTCATGTCCAGCCACATCTTTGAGGAAGTGGAAAAGACCTGCCATCGGATTTGCATGATCAAGGACGGAAAAATCGCCGCTCTGGATGACCCCCAGACCCTCAGTGCCCTTTACAGCCGCAGCTACACCGTAACCCTGCCGGAGGAAGCTTCCGCCTTGGACTTTGCCCGGGATTTTCAGGGAACCGTAGATCCCCAGAATCCCCGGCAGGTACGGCTCACCGCAAGAAAGACTCTGGAGGAGATTTTCCTCCACTACTATGGGGAGGAGCAGAAATGAATTTTCCCTTATACAAAAAAGAAATGAAGGGCTCCTGGAAGCTGCTGGTGATTTTTGCAGGAATCCTGGCCATGTATATCTGTGTCATTGTCAGCATGTTTGACCCGGAGCTGGCTCAGGCCATGGCCCAGTTTCAGGAGCTGATGCCCCAGGTTATGGCGGCTGTGGGCATGACCAATCCGAGAGATACCCTGGCCTCCTTCCTCAGTGCGTATCTTTACGGCATGATTCTGCTGGTTTTTCCCATGGTCTATACCATCATCCGGGCAAACGGACTGGTTGCCAGATATGTGGAGCAGGGCTCCATGGCTCAGCTTCTGTCCGCTCCGGTGAAACGGCAGCGGATTGTCCTCACTCAGCTATCTTCCCTTTTCACCGGGGTGGTGCTGCTGGTGGCCTTCTGCACCGCTTTGGAATACGCCGCCGCTCAACTTATGTTTCCGGGGGAGCTGGCCCTTTCCCAGCTGCTGAGCCTGAACGGCGGGCTTTTGGCTCTTCATCTGTTTATGGCTGGTTTTTCCTTCCTCTGCTCTTGTATCTTTAACGAGAGCAAATATGCGCTGGGGGTCAGCGCCGGAGTTCTGAGCGTCTCCTATCTGCTGCAGATGCTGGCAAACATGGGAGGCCGTTTGGAAAATCTGAAATACGCCACCTTCTTTACTCTGTTCCGACCCGCAGAGCTTTTGGAAGGCGGGGCCTGGGGCGGAGTGGGCGTGCTTTTAGCCCTGGCCCTTCTGTGTTCCTTGGTATCTATCCTGGTCTTTTGCAAAAAGGATATGCCTGTATAAAAATTTTTCCTACATTACCCTGGGTAAGGGGTTGCTTGTGACGCTGGGTCATGTGCTACCATGAGGGCGTAAGGAGGTGAACGCTATGTCCATCTATACAACGGGAGAGATTGCCAAGCTCTGCGGCGTCACCGTCCGGACGGTGCAGTACTACGATTCCAGAAATATTCTGGTGCCCAGCGCACTGTCGGAGGGTGGGCGGAGGCTCTACTCGGAGGAGGATTTGAAGCGGCTGCGGATCATCTGCTTTCTTCGGGAGGCAGGGCTGTCCATCAACAGCATCTTCGAGCTTTTGCAGGAGGAGCATTCCGGCAGCACCCTTTCCCTTCTGCTGGAGCAGCAGATTCTTGCGGCACGGGAGGCTCTGAACCAGCAGCAGGCCCGGCTGAACATGCTGGAGGCTCTCCGCCGGGGAATCTCCCTGACCGGGCAGTTTTCCCCCGAATCCATTGGGGATATAGCCTGTCAAATGAAAAGTGAAAAAAAGCTCACCAATCTTCGCAGAGTTCTCATTGCCGTGGGAATCGTCATGGACATCATCCAGATTGCCACCGCCGTCCTTTGGTGGAAAACCGGAATCTTCTGGCCCTTCCTTCTGGGAATGGCGGTGGTCATCGCCCTGGGGCTGTGGGTGACCCGGTTCTATGCTCGCCGGGTGTCCTACATCTGCCCTGCCTGCCATGGGATTTTCAGGCCCAGGTTCCGCCAGATGTTTGCCCTGTACCACACCCCTCAGACCCGCCGCCTTCCCTGCCCCCACTGCGGCAGGAAGGGCTACTGCGTGGAAGTTGCCAATCAGCAGGAAAATTGAACGATAGGCAAAAAGCTTCTCCCATACCAGACTTCCGGTATGGGAGACTTTTCATATATTCCAATCTGCCTCTCCCTGTATCAGTTATCGAGGACTTATTCATCATATTATGGCGGGTATCTCTTCCGCCAGTAAGCGTAAAAAGAGCAGCCGTTTTCTCGACTGCTCTTTTGGGTGGTTTATTTAGTTCTTATCATGACTGACTCGATAAATATGGAATTTATTTTTCAACAAATAGTGCTCCTGAACAGTGGGACATCTGTTTGAATGTCACCTTAGGAAATCATTTATAATCGGTTGTTTGGTGGTCTGACACCCATTCAGATGTGAAAAGCTCGTCATACAGCCTTCTCGCCTCAGATTCCTTTTCCTTTGGAACATATACCTTCAATCTTTCCTGCGCACCTGTTTTGATTGCAAATCCTG
>DVFK01000050.1 GCA_018713285.1 Candidatus Faecousia excrementigallinarum | reverse complement strand
CAGGCCATTTCCCAACTCCGGGCAACTTCCGCCGCGTTAGCTGCTCTTAAGCAGGAGATGCAGTCTCTGGCGGCTTCTCTGCCGGAGTATCCCGTGGTGATGGAGATGTTTGGTGTTGGCCCCACCCTCGGCCCTCAACTCATGGCCGAAATCGGCGATGTGCGCCGTTTTCATTCCAAGAAAGCGCTGGTGGCCTTTGCGGGCATTGACGCCCCACCCTACCAATCCGGCCAAATGGATGTCCGTAGCCGCAGCATTTCCAAACGCGGATCTGCTTCGCTGCGCAGAACGCTCTTTCTGGTGATGAGTGTCATCCTACAGCATGCTCCAATGAATGAGCCGGTCTACCAGTTCATGAACAAGAAACGCTCCGAAGGCAAGCCCTACCGTGTCTACATGATGGCCTCCGCAAATAAGTTCCTGCGTATCTACTACGCTTCTGTGAAATCCTACTTGGATTCCCTGGAACACGACTGATTTTCTTGTGCTATACCATCTGGCTGGCCGCCGTTTTAATTTTGAGATGCTCAGCGGCTTGATTTTGTGTTGCCTTTTTGCCTCCCTAAAAAATCTGAAATTTCTACTTGACTTTTATTAGCAGGTCTTTCCAAAATTCAATTTATTATACAAGGAATTTCCCCCTGCCGCAAGCCCCCAAGGGGGATATTTCCGATTTTTTGAAATCTATTTGACTGTTTTCCCTCCCTCTGGTATAATAAGGTGTTAAAACATCACCATTTTGCCTTTGCAGGAGGATAAATACTATGAGAATGCGGAAAAAGCCCAATCTGGAACCCCGTATGGCGGCCTGCGCCGCCTGGCAGGTGGCAGACCCCGCTGCCCAAAAGGGCTGCTGGCGGGCACTGAAGCCGGACTGCACCGCTTTGTGGGTAGAGGTGGGCTGCGGAAAGGGCAAGTTCACCGTGGAAACCGCCCAGGCCAATCCCACCGTGCTGGTGATTGCCATTGAGCGGTGCCGGGAGGCAATGGTCATGGCCATGGAGAAAGCCAAGGCTATGGGGCTTACCAATGTGTTCTTTGTGGATATGGATGTGGCCCTCATGGAAGGGTGCTTCGACCAGGGAGAGATTGACCGGCTGTTCATCAACTTCCCCGACCCCTGGCCCCGGAGCAAAAACGCCAAGCGGCGGCTGACCTACCGCACCTTCCTGCGGCTTTACTCCCGGGTGTTGAAAAACGGCGGGGAAATCCACTTCAAAACCGACAACGCCAAGCTCTTCGCCTTCACCCTGGAAGAGCTGGAGGCTCTGAACCTGCCCACCTCGGAGGTCACCGATGACCTCCATGCCAACGGCCCTGTGGGAATCATGACCGGGTATGAGGAAAAGTTCTACAACTTGGGCACCCCCATCCATCGGTGCGTGGTCACCACCCACCACATCTTTGAGGAGAACGACCAATGACCACCTATGAGGCAGGAAGCTACCAGGTGGCAGTGATTGGGGCAGGACACGCCGGAATCGAGGCGGCTCTGGCCTGTGCCCGGCTGGGGCTTTCCACGGTGCTGTTCACCATCAACCTGGACGCCGTGGGAAATATGCCCTGCAACCCCGCCATCGGCGGCACCGGAAAGGGCCACCTGGTGCGGGAGCTGGACGCCCTGGGAGGACAGATGGGCATTGCCGCCGACGCCGCCTGCATCCAGTACCGGATGCTCAACCGTGGCAAAGGCCCGGCGGTTCACTCTTTAAGAGCCCAGGCTGACCGGCGGAAGTACCAGGAGTACATGAAAAATACCCTGGAGCTTCAGGAGAATCTGGAGCTGAAACAGGCCATGATTGTGAAAGTTCTCACGGAAAACGGAAAGGTCACCGGGGTTGTGACCCAGCTGGGAGCGGTGTACAGGGCTCAGGCGGTGATTCTTGCCACCGGCACTTACCTTGACAGCACTGTCATCACCGGGGAAAGTGTCCAGTCCGCAGGCCCCGACGGGATGCACGCCTCTTTGGGCCTTTCGGAAAATCTGAAAGCCCTGGGGCTGCCTCTTCGCCGGTTCAAAACCGGTACCCCTCCCCGGGTCAACCGCCGGAGCATCGACTTTTCCAAAATGGAGATTCAGCCGGGAGACGAGGATCCCCAGCCCTTCTCCTTTTCAACAGACCACCCCTTGAATAATCAGGCAGTTTGCTACCTTACCTATACCAACTCCGAAACCCACCGGATTATCCGGGAGAATCTGGACAGAAGTCCACTGTATGACGGCACCATCTCCGGGGTGGGGCCCCGGTACTGCCCCAGCATCGAAACCAAGCTGGTGCGGTTTCCCGACAAGGAGCGGCATCAGCTGTTCATTGAGCCCTGCGGCCTGAACACCCAGGAGATGTATATTCAGGGCTTTTCCTCCAGCCTTCCGGAGGATGTGCAGATTCAGATGCTTCACACCATCCCCGGCATGGAGAAGGCCCAGATGATGCGCCCGGCCTACGCCATTGAGTACGAGTGCATCGACCCCACCAGTCTGCTCCCCACCCTGGAGTACAAGAAAATCTCCGGCCTTTATGGAGCGGGGCAGTTCAACGGCTCCTCCGGCTATGAGGAGGCGGCGGTGCAGGGTCTGGTGGCGGGTATCAACGCCGCCTTGAAGATTCTGGGAAGAAAACCCATGATTCTCTCCCGGGATATGGGCTATATCGGCATCCTCATTGACGATTTGGTGACCAAGGGGACGGAGGAGCCCTACCGGATTATGACCAGCCGGTCTGAATACCGGCTTCTGCACCGCCAGGACAACGCCGACCGGCGGCTCACCGCCATCGGCGCCGCCGTGGGGCTGGTCAGCCGGTCGCGGCTGCGCCAGGTGGAGGAAAAATATCAGAAGGTAGACAAGGAAATCAAGCGCCTGGAAAGCTGCGGCGTGGCGGCAAGCCCGGCTCTGAACGAAATGCTGGCTGCCCGGGACTCTACCCCGGTGGAAAACTCTGTGCGCCTCATTGACCTTCTCCGCAGACCCAATGTGACTTATGCTGATATTGCCCCCTTTGACCCCCAGCGGCCGGAATTGTCTCCCGCCGAGCAGGAGGCTGTGGAGATTCAGGTGAAGTACGCCGGGTATCTTGCCCGGCAGGAAAAGCAGGTGGAGGTTTTCCGGAAGGAGGAAAACCGGATGCTTCCGGAGGACTTGGACTATGCCTCCATCGCCGGCCTGCGGCTGGAAGCCCGGCAGAAACTGTCGGAGATTCGCCCCATGTCCGTGGGACAGGCTGGGCGGATTTCCGGGGTAAGCCCGGCGGACATCGGTGTGCTGCTGATCTATTTGCAGCAGCACCGCCCGGAATCGGGGGATTGACTTTGGAAAAGTGTGGTATCATAATAATGGATAAGGAGGGACGCTATGCTTCACAAGCTGGCAGGGGTTGCCAACCGTTACGAAGAACTGTGCGCCCGGTGTGAACAGCCGGATTTTTACGCCGACCCCCAAAAGGCGGCAAAGCTCCTCCGGGAGAAAAACGACTTAGAGCCCATTATCACCGCCTACCAGGACTATATGGCGGCCCAGAAGGATATGGAAGAGGCCCAGGAGCTGATGAGCGACCCGGAGATGAAGGAGCTGTGTCAGCAGACTTTCCAGGAGGCCAAGGAGCGGCAGGAAACCCTTTACCGGGAGCTTCAGCTGCTGCTGCTCCCCAAGGACCCCAACGATGAGAAAAGCGTGATTATGGAAATCCGTGGGGGCGTCGGCGGGGAAGAAAGCGCCCTGTTTGCCCACAGCCTGTTTCGGATGTACTCCATGTACGCCGCCCAGAAGGGCTGGTCTGTGGAGCTTATGACCTACAACGAAACGGAGCTGGGGGGCGTGAAGGAAGCGGACTTTGTGATTAACGGACGGGGGGCTTATTCCCGGCTTAAATACGAGTCCGGGGTGCACCGGGTCCAGCGGGTGCCGGAGACCGAGTCCGGCGGCCGGGTCCACACCTCTACTGCTACGGTGGCGGTGCTGCCGGAAATGGAGGAAGTGGACGTGGAGATTAACCCGGCGGACATTGAAATGCAGGTCTACCGGGCCAGCGGCGCCGGCGGTCAGCACGTGAACAAAACCAGCTCCGCCGTCCGGCTCATCCACAAGCCCACAGGCATTGTGGTAGCCTGCCAGGAGGAGCGGAGCCAGGTGCAGAACCGGGAAAAATGTATGCGGATGCTGGCCTCCAAGCTCTATGAAATCGAGCAGGAAAAGCAGGCAAGCCAGATTACCGGCCTGCGCCGTTCCCAGGTGGGTACGGGCATGCGGAACGAGCGGATTCGCACCTACAACTTTCCCCAAAGCCGCCTGACCGACCACCGCATCGGCCTGACCCTTTACAAGCTGGACAGTGTCATGGACGGGAATTTGGACGAGATTATCGACGCTCTGGCCACAGCAGACCAGGCGGAAAAGCTGAAAAATGCCCAATAAGGGGTGAAAAATATGACTTTTGAAACCCATTCCCCGGAGCAGACGGAGGCTCTGGGGGAAGCCCTGGGGAAGGTGCTAAGTCCCGGGGCGGTGGTAGCCTACACCGGGGACCTGGGGGCAGGAAAAACTGCCTTTACCCGGGGATTGGCGAAGGGACTGGGGGCATCCGAGCCGGTGACCAGCCCCACCTACACCATCGTAAACGAATATCTTTCCGGCAGAATCCCACTGTTTCACTTTGATATGTACCGGCTGAGGTCTTCTGAGGACTTGTTTGACATCGGCTGGGAGGACTATCTGGAGCGGGGGGGCGTGTGCGCCCTGGAGTGGAGCGAAAATGTCGCCGACGCCCTGGAAAATCCCATCCGGGTGCAGCTGGAAAAAACCGGGGAAAGCTCCCGGAGAATCACCATTGAAGGAGGGGAAGCCCTTGCGGATTTTAGCTTTTGAAACCTCTGCCAAGGCAGCAGGCTGCGCCCTTTTGGAGGACGGGCTGCTCCTGGGGGAGAGCTACCTCAATACCGGCATGACCCACAGCCAGACCCTTCTGGTGATGGCGGAAAACCTGCTGAAAAGCTGCGGCCTGACCCCTTCGGATGTGGATGCCGTGGCAGCCGCCGCCGGTCCCGGCAGCTTTACCGGGGTGCGGATTGGGGTTGCCGCCGCCAAGGGCTTTGCCTGGGGACGGGAGATTCCCTGCTGCGGTGTGTCCACCCTGGAGGCCATGGCCCTGGGCTTCGGCGCCTGGGAAGGCTTCGTGGTTCCGGTGATGGATGCCCGGAGAAGCCAGGTGTATACCGCCTTGTTCCAAGCCAAAAAGGGCGAGCTTACCCGGCAGGAACCGGATCAGGCCATCGCCCTGGAGGATTGGGAGAAGGTTCTCTCCCGGCGGTCGGGCCCCATCTTCTTGGTGGGAGACGGAAGCCGCCTGTGCTATAACACCTTAAAAGACCGCCTGCCCAATCTGGTACTGCCTCCGGAACACCGGATGCACCAGCGGGGTGTGGGGGTGGCCCTGGCCGCCGCCCGGAAAATCGCAGCCGGGGAGGACTGTGACGGCGCCTCCCTGAAACCCAACTACTTAAGACTCTCCCAGGCCGAACGGGAACGGCTGGCCCGGGAGCAAAAATAAAGGAGATAAAGAAAAATGGCCAATGTTCATGTTTTAGACCATCCCCTGATTCAGCACAAGCTGGCAATTCTCCGGGATAAGAATACCCCGGTCAAGGAGTTCCGGGAGATGATTGGAGAAATTGCCGCCCTCATGTGCTACGAAGCCACCCGGAATCTGCCCACCCAGGAGGTAGAGGTGGAAACCCCCATTGCCACCGCCAAGGTGCGGAAGCTGGCAGGCAAGAAGCTGGCCATCGTCCCGATTCTGCGGGCAGGCCTGGGCATGGTGGATGCCATGGTGCAGCTGATTCCCTCTGCCAAAATCGGCCATATCGGCCTGTACCGGGACCCGGAGACCCACAAGCCTGTGGAGTACTACTGCAAGCTGCCGGAGGATGTGGAAAACCGGCAGGTATTTGTGGTGGACCCCATGCTGGCCACCGGCGGCAGCGCCGTGGCGGCCATTGACTTTTTGAAGGGCCACGGCTGCCGGAACATTGTGATGATGAACGTCATCGGCTGCCCCGAGGGCGTGAAGGCGGTGCAGGAGGCCCACCCGGATGTGGAAATCTACCTGGCAGCCCTGGATGAGCGGCTGAACGAACACGCCTACATCATCCCCGGCCTGGGCGATGCCGGCGACCGGATTTTCGGCACCAAGTGAAAAAGAACCGTCCCGAAAGCTTTGTCTTTCGGGACGGTTTTATCATTCCATGGGCTCCATCACCTTGCCGCAGCAGCGGGGGATGGTCTGGCCTTCTTCCAGGTGGAGAATCTTGTGGCAGATGGGGCAGACGTAATCCCCGGCCTTTTCTGCCTTGGCTACGGGCAGGAAGCCCTCTTCCTTCCATTCAATCATGGCACATTTCCTTCCTTACAAAAAACAGGGACGGCGGTGCCGTCCCTGTCCTATTCTTGTTTTCCAATCAAACCCGCTTCGCTGGGCTTTGATTTGGTTGGGGCTTACTTGAAGTAGCGCTCCAGCAGACCCTTGAGGGCCTTGCCGTGGCGGGCCTCGTCACGGGCCATCTCGTGGACGGTGTCGTGGATGGCATCCAGGCCGTTCTTCTTGGCGCAGGCAGCCAGGTCGAACTTGCCGGCGGTAGCGCCGAACTCGCAGTCCACACGCCATGCCAGGTTGTCCTTGGTGGTAGCCTTCATGTTGGGCTCCAGGTCCTCGCCCAGCAGCTCAGCGAACTTGGAAGCGTGCTCAGCCTCTTCCCAGGCAGCCTTCTCCCAGTACAGACCCACCTCGGGGTAGCCCTCACGATGGGCAATCCGGGCCATGCACAGGTACATACCCACTTCGGCGCACTCGCCGTTGAAGTTGGCCATCAGCTGCTCGAAGATGAACTTCTTGTCCTCCTCGGAGATGTCGGGGTTGTTCTTCACGGTCTTGGCGTAGATGCCGTACTCGTGCTCGGCAGCCAGCTTGTCGGTCTCCATGACCTTGAACTTGGAGCCGTCTACCTTACATACGGGGCACTTGAAGCCCTCGGGGATGGACTCGCCTTCATAAACATAACCGCAAACGGGGCAAACAAACTTCTTCATAACTTTTTCCTCCTGAAAGTAAAATTTTAGAGATTGGGATTCTTGGGGAAAGGGGAGTTTATTACTCCTGCTCCTCGAACTGGTCGGGGCCTACGCCGCACAGGGGGCACTCGTAATCCTCGGGCAGCTCATCGCCTTCGTAGACATAGCCGCAAACGGTACATACAAACTTCTTCATGCTGTTTCACCACCTTGTAAGGATTTTTCATTGCATACGCTGCAAACACCGGTGAAGGTAATCTGGCAGGTATGGATCTCACCGCCCACACAGGCCTCTGCCTGGGTGCTCAGCTGGCCGCAGGCCGGCAGCTGGGGCACATCCAGAACCTGTCCGCACTGGGTACAGAAGAAATGCACATGGGGCTGCGTGTGTCCGTCGAACCGCTCCACGCCATCCAGGGTACCTATGCTGACGATTTCCCCCTGCTGCTTGAACAGGGAAAGATTCCGATAAACCGTGCCCAGAGAGAGGTCGGGATACTCCGGCTTGAGCCGGGCATACACCATCTCCGCAGAGGGGTGTTCCTTGGTCTGCCGCAGGTAGGCCAGGATTGCGTTGCGCTTCCGGAACTGCTTCTCGCTTCTCATAAGCCAGCTCCTTTCGCTCACTCATTTACAGGCTTATGATAGCATACCCTTTTCTATTTGTCAATAAGAATTATTCTTATTTAGAAAAATTTTTTACATCCACCGGCTTCTATGATATGATACCCATATCTTATGGTTTTCAGGAGGCTTGTCCATGGAAAATCTCACCTACAACCCCTGCCGCCTCTGCCCCAGAGCCTGCGGCGTAAACCGCTCCCAGGGGGAATTGGGCTTTTGCCGCTGCCCGGACACCGCCCTGGTGGCGAAGGCCATGCTCCACAAATGGGAGGAGCCGGTGCTGGCGGGACAGGGAGGCAGCGGCGCCGTATTCTTCGGGGGCTGCACCCTGGGCTGCTGCTACTGCCAGAACGCCGCCATCAGCCGGGGCGGCGTGGGAAAGGCCATGGACAGCGAGGAGCTTCGCCGGCTCTTTGAAAGCCTCATTGCCCAGGGGGCGGAGAACATCGACCTGGTGACCCCCACCCAGTACCTGCCCACGATTTTACCGGCGCTTACGCCCAAGCTCCCCGTGCCGGTGGTGTATAACTCCGGGGGTTACGAACGCCCGGAGGTGCTGGAAGCCCTTTCCGGGGCGGTGGACATCTTCCTGCCGGATATGAAATATGCCGATTCCGCCCTGGCCCAGGCTCTCTCCGGGGCAAAGGACTATTTCCCCAAGGCTGCCGCCGCCATCCGAAAAATGGCAGAAATCACAGGCCCTGTGGAATATTCCGGGGAAAAGGTGAAAAAGGGCACCATCATCCGCCATCTGATTTTGCCGGGACACATTGAAAATTCCCTGAAAGTGCTGGACTGGATTGGGGAGACTTTCGCCCCGGGACAGGTGCTGGTGAGCCTCATGCGCCAGTACACCCCCATGCCCGGGCTTCGGCCTCCCTTTGACCGGCAAATCACCCAGCAGGAGTATGAGGCGGTACTCAGCTGGATGTATCTCAACGACCTGGAGGGCTTTACCCAGGAGGAAGCCGCCGCCGACCGGGGCTTCATCCCGGATTTTTTCACCGATTAAAGCAGGGTGATGAAGTGCCGGTTGGCGTAGCCCACGACCCCTTCCCGGCGCACCACATACCAATCCCGGTATTCGTTCAGCACCTCGATTAAGGTACCCTTGGGCATTTGCAGCAGCACCGGGAAGTTTACTCCCGGGCCGCCCCGGAGATTCAGAGGGGACTGGCGGGTGGATACCACCGCCTTTTCCGCCGGGCGGGGGGTGAGGAGAGGCAACCCGAAATACTGGGTCACCGCCCGGCAAAGGGCCACGGCGATTTCCTCCAGATTTCCCGTGAGCCACAGAGCATCCTCCCGGTTGTCGTGGTAGCCCAGTTCAATGAGGGCGGAGGGGGCTCTTGTCTGGCGCAGCTCCCCGATGGAGGTGGAGGCCCGGGCCTGGACCTTCTGGGGCAGGGGATAGATGGGTTTCAGGTTATCCACCACCAGCTGGGCCATGGCGTAGCCCCACCGGGAGCCGGGGTAGTAGTAGGCGTCAATCCCCCGCAGCTGCCCGGAAAGGCTCTCCGGGGCGGCGTTGGAGTGAAGGGCTAAGTGAAAGTCGTAATTGCCGGCGTTGGACTGGCGGATGGAGGCCACGGCGCTGCCGCCCGGGTCGTTCCGGGTCACATTGATTCCCGAGGCGGTGAGGTACGGCTCCATCCGGTCTGCCAGCTGATTCATCCAATATTGCTCGCTGCCCTCCGTCACGTAGAGATTGGCTTTCTGGGTGGAGGGACTTAAAAACAAATAGGGCATAATGCTCCCCCTTTCTTCCTTCCCATGGTATGCCATGGGAAATTTTTTGTGCTTGACAAACTGGGTCGGGTCGTGTATTTTTGTATTAGATGGTTAATACAATAATACAGAAAGGAGTGGTCTTGTGGAATGGAGCTTTCAGGACGGGCTGCCCATCTGGCAGCAGCTGTATGAAACCCTCCGGCGGGAAATTGCCATCGGCGGGTATGCGCCGGGGAGCAAAATGCCCACGGTCCGGGAGCTGGCAGCCCAGGCGGGCGTGAACCCCAACACCATGCAGCGGGCCCTTTCCCAGCTGGAAAGCGACAATCTGGTCATCACCAACCGCACCGCCGGAAGAACCGTTACGGAAGACACAGAAATTCTGCAAAAGGTGCGAAGGGAACTGGCGCAGCACCAGGTTCAAACCTATTTGCAGCAAATGGCCCTGCTGGGCTACACCGCCGGAGAGGCCGCCCAGCTGCTGATTCAAAATAAGGAGGAAACCTTATGAATGACTTTATTATCCAGTGCCGGGGGCTGACCAAGAACTACGGCACAAAAACCGCCCTGGAGCAGGTGGAGTTTTCCATCGGCCGGGGCCGGATTGTGGGATTGCTGGGCCCCAACGGCTCGGGAAAAACCACCCTCATCAAGCTCCTGTGCGGCCTTTTGCAGCCCACCTCCGGGGAGCTGCTGATTGACGGCCACACCCCCGGTGCCTACACCAAGGGACAGGTGAGCTACCTGCCGGATCGGATGTACGTTGCAGACTGGATGAAGGTGCGGGACCTTATGAGCTTTTTCCGGGACTTTTACCAGGACTTTGACGCAGCCAAGGCTTCGGAAATGTGCCAGCGGCTGGGCATCCAGGAAAAAGACCGGATCAAGGCCATGTCCAAGGGCACCAAGGAGAAGCTCCAGCTGGCTCTCGTGATGAGCCGGAAGGCCCAGCTGTACCTGCTGGATGAGCCCATCGCCGGGGTGGACCCGGCAGCCCGGGACTACATTATGAATACCATTCTGACCAACTACAACGAAAACGGCACGGTGCTCATCTCCACCCACCTGATTGGGGATGTGGAGCGGGTGCTGGACGAGGCCATGTTCCTGAAAAACGGACGGATGGTGCGCCATCAGAATGTGGATGACCTCCGTCAGCAGGAGGGCAAGAGTGTAGACGCTCTGTTCCGGGAGATTTTCCGGACGGAACCTTTTGGAGGTGAAAATCATGGTTTTTAAGCTGCTGAAATACGATTTTAAGTCCATGCTCCGGGTGTTTGTCCCTTTGTGGCTGGCACTTCTGGCGGTGTCTTTCATCAATCACTTCTCCCTGACTGCCACCTCCTCCTATGCCGACAGTTTGATATGGGATATGAAGAACATTGCCATGCTGGTATTCTTCGGACTGATTATCGCAGCCGGGGTGCTGACGGCGGTGCTGGTAATCCAGCGGTTCTACCTGGGGCTTCTGAAGGATGAAGGGTACCTGATGTTCACCCTGCCGGTAAAGCCCTGGCAGCTCCTTACCTCCAAGGTAATTTCCGCCATGGTGGTGTGCGTCCTCAGTCTGGGGGTGGGCGTTCTCTCCATGATGATTCTGGGCTATCAGGTGGAGGATTACCAGCGGCTGTTCTCTAACCTGGGAACCTCCATCCGGGAGTATCCCGGCACCGCTGCGGCACTGCTGGCCCTTGCTGTCACCTGGGGCTTTGCCGCCATTACCCAGATTTATGTGTCCCTGGCTCTGGGGCATCTGGCAAACCGTCACCGGATTGCCTGGGCGGTGGGCATCTACATCGCCATCCAGACGGTGCTCTCCTGGCTGTTCACCAACGGCTGGGATCCTCTGCGGGTGATGCTCTGGGGAACCTCCTACCCGGTTTTTCTGGATGTGGGGCGCTTCAACCAGTTTCTGTGGATTATGGCTGGAGGATACCTGGTGCTGGGCATCATTTTCTTCCTGGTAACGGAGCGGATTCTCTCCAAAAAACTGAATCTGGAGTGATTTTCGCAAGGAACAACATTTTTACAGGAATAGATAGATGTGGTATTAGTGGGTGATGGAATAAGAAAAAATGTTTGTGTTTTTTGTTTTGTATACCTCTTGAAAGGAGTTTGCTTATGAAGCGATTACTAATTCTTGTTAGTATTAGTATGGTTGC
>DVFK01000049.1 GCA_018713285.1 Candidatus Faecousia excrementigallinarum | reverse complement strand
AATTTCCAATTTTGGATGTTGTCGACGCCTTGGAGCCCTTGTCTCAGCCAAACCTTACCGAACAAGATCAGCAGGGGATTAGTTTATCCGTTACAAAAGAAGGCGAAACGCAACTAAACAATGCAATACTTGCTCCTATTGCGACACTTAGATAAAATTAAACAAACAGTTGCTCATCTTTCCTAAATTTTCCCTTTATAATAAATACGAAGCTACTTAAATCATACATGAAGCCCAGAAAGCCTTATTCCTCAAGACTTTCCGGGCTTCATTTACATGAGTTGTGTTCTGATACATAGCTGCGGCTGCCCCTATGGGGCTTTGTCACACCTGCCGCTTCTGCTGCCCGGCAAGGGTCTTGCGGATGTTGCCCTCGTTTACCAGAATGGGGGTGCACCGCTCCAGGAGGCGGTCGTAGATCCGGGCGTAGGCAAGGTCTTGGGGGTCTTTCAGCCGGGACAGGGGCAGGTTGGTGGTGACGATCATGGGAAGGCCGGTGCGGTAGCGGCTGTCTATGATTTGAAATACCTGCTCCTTCACAAAGTCAGAGCCCCGCTCCACCCCCAGGTCGTCCACAATCAGCAGCCGGTAGGCGTTGAGGCTCTGGATGTAGGCATTTTTGTCCCCGGCGGAGAAGTCCGTCAGGCGGTTGAGAAGCCGGGAGAAGTTGGTCATGAGCACCGCCACCCCACGATCCAGCAATGCGTTGGCAATACACCCGGCCAGGTAGCTTTTCCCGGTGCCCACATTGCCCCACAGCAGCAGCCCCTTTCCCAGCTGCTCATTTTCCTCCCAATGCTCCACATACCCACGGGCCAGGGCCATCTGCTCCGGGTTGAAGCCCAGGTCGTTTTGGAAGGTATGCTTCCGCAGCTCCGGCTCCGGCAGGCCCAGGCTCCGGTTCTTTGCCACCCGGTCCAGAAACTCCCGGTGCTTTACCTCCGCCTCCCGGGCTTCCTCCGCCTGGGCAAGGCAAGCGCACAGGCACAAAGGGGTAAAAATTCTGCCGCACACTTCAAACCGTTTCTGGCGGGGCGTGCGGCATTTTTTGCAGTACAGAAGATTTGTGGTTTCGTCCAGGTAGGTATCCGCTTTCAGGCTGGGGTTCTGAAACAGTCCTTCCGGCTGGCTTTCCAAGGTTTTCATAGGCTCTCTCCTTCTTCGTAAGTATAATCCAATCCCTTTATGATGTAATTATTTATCTTCTTATTATTTCTCTTATTATAATTAGGGGTCGGTTTTCCGACTGTCACCTGTGTCTTTTCCGACCGAATGGTGGGTCGGCTTTCCGACGGAATGGTAGGTCGGTTTTCCGGCCGAATGGTAGGTCGGTTTTCCGACGGTATGCGTATATAGATACGGCTGGGATTTCCCATGCCCTGCCGCTTCCGAAAAATCAAGCCTGCCTCCTCCAGCTGCCGCAGGCCGGCCTTCACCCCTGTCTGTCCCCGGCCTGCCGCCTCCGCCAGATGGGGGATGGTGTAGTAAACAAACACCCGGCCGGTTTCGTCCTGCCATTGCGGGCTGTTCTGGGACAGCCGGGCACGGTCCAGCAGCAGGATATACACCAGTCGGGCGGTATCGCTTAGCTCCCTTTCCAACAGGAAACGGGGGTACATCAAAAAGGGCGGAAGCCCTGTATTCGGGTATAAAAACGCCATATCCATTCCTCCTTCTTTTTCTCCCTAATAGCATACCACATCTTTCCCCAAAAATCCTCCCGCTAAATTCCCACCTTATGGTTTTGCATAATCCCCTTTTTCCGGGAAAAACTAAAGCCTATCCCAAAGAATTGGAGGGAGCACTTTGAAAATCGGAACCATTTCGGGAAAGGTCACCTACCTGCGAAAAGCCCCTTGCCTGGCTGGGGAAAATTTCTTCCTGGTGGACACCCGGACAGAACAGCTGGTGGCGGCAGACTTAGTAGGCGCCACCGCAGGCGACCGGGTGCTGCTGGTCACGGGGCAGGAGGCTGCCCGGCTGTCCCTGGAAACCCCCATGGATGCGGCAATCGTGGCAATTCTGGAAGAATAAAGAAAGAAAACCATTGACAAGACCGCCTTTGGGGGGCTATAATGTTTAAAAAGGCTGTGAACAGGAGAGTAGGCTGTGTCGCCCGGTCAGAGAGCCCCGGCTGGTGGAAAGGGGTGCGGTAACGGCAGCGGAAGATGGCCTGGGAGCCGGAATGGCGATAGGTAGTCATTCCCGGGTGCGCCCGTCACTGCGCCAACGAGGCAGCGGAAGCTGCGAACCAAGGTGGTACCGCGTCAATTTTTTGTCGCCCTTGAAGCTTTCAGGGGCGGCTTTTTTCTTTGAAGGAGGCTGTTTTCATGTGTGAAAAATGCAAGGGGAAATTCTATATCACCACCCCTATCTACTATCCGTCCGCCAAGCTCCATATCGGCCACACCTACTGCACCGTGGCAACCGACGCTATGGCAAGGTACAAGCGGCTGCAGGGCTATGACGTGCTGTTCCTCACCGGCACCGACGAGCACGGCCAGAAGATTGAGGACAAGGCCAGGGAGGCCGGCGTCTCCCCCAAGGAGTATGTTGACAACATCGTGGAAGGCGAGGGGGGCGTTCTGGACCTGTGGAAGCTGATGAACATTTCCAACGACCGGTTCATCCGCACCACCGACGACTACCATGTGGCCGCCATCCAGAAAATCTTCAAGAAGATGTATGAAAACGGGGACATCTACAAGGGCACCTACAAGGGCAAGTACTGCAAGCCCTGTGAGTCCTTCTGGACCGAGAGCCAGCTGGTGGACGGCAAGTGCCCCGACTGCGGCCGGGAAGTGCAGGACGCAGAAGAAGAAGCCTACTTCTTCCGCCTGTCCAAGTACGCTGACCGGGTGCAGGATCTTCTGGAGAACACCGATTTCCTGGAGCCCCGGAGCCGGGTCAACGAGATGGTAAACAACTTCATCAAGCCCGGTCTCGAGGATCTGTGTGTCAGCCGTACCAGCTTCAGCTGGGGTGTTCCTGTGGACTTTGACCCGGGTCATGTGGTGTATGTGTGGATTGACGCCCTGTTTAACTACATGACCGCCCTGGGCTTCCAGAACGACAAGTATCAGGATTTGGAGAAGTTCTGGCCTGCGGATGTGCATTTTGTGGGCAAGGAGATTGTCCGGTTCCACTCCATCATCTGGCCTGCCATGCTCATGAGCCTGAACCTGCCCCTGCCCAAGAAGGTCTTTGGTCACGGCTGGCTCCTGCTGGATGGGGGCAAGATGAGCAAGTCCAAGGGCAACGTGGTTGACCCCTATGTCCTTGCCCAGCGGTTCGGCGTGGATGCCCTCCGGTTCTTCCTGCTCCGGTCCTTCCCCTTCGGCTCCGACGGCAACTTCTCCAACGAGCTGCTGATTTCCACCATCAACACCGACCTGGCAAACGATTTGGGCAACCTGGTGTCCCGGACGGTAGCCATGGCTCAGAAGTATTTTGGAGAGCGGCTGCCGGAAGTGCAAGAGGCAGACAGGGAAAAGGACGCCGAGCTTCTGGAGCTGGCTGGAACCCTGCGCCAGCGGTATGAGGCCCAGATGGAGAGCTACGCCTTCCAGAACGCCCTTTCTGAGATTTTCAAGGTGATTTCCCGGGCCAACAAGTATATTGACGAGAACGCCCCCTGGGTGCTGGCAAAGAGCGAAGAATCCAAGCCCCGGCTGGCACGGGTGCTTTACAACCTGCTGGAGACCATCCGGATTTGTGCCGGGCTTCTTACCCCCTTCATGCCCCAGACCGCCGAGGAAATCGGTCATCGCCTGGGGAATCCTGCCATGGACTGGGACAGCCTGGGAACCTTTGGGGTGCTGCCGGCTGATGTTGCCACGGTGAACGGCCCCGCCCTCTTCCCCCGGATTGACATGGACAAGGAGCTGGCGGCTCTGGAAGAGCTGAGCAAGCCCGCTGCCCCTGTGAACGAAGATCCCCTCCCCGAGCCCCTGCCGGAGATTGCCTTCGACGATTTCCAGAAGGTAGAGATGACGGTGGTGAAGGTGCTCACCTGCGAGAAGGTGAAGAAGAGCGAAAAGCTCCTGAAGTTCACCCTGGACGACGGCACCGGCACCCCCCGGCAGATTCTCTCCGGCATTGCCAAGTATTATCAGCCGGAGGAGCTTCTGGGCAAGACCCTGGTGGCCGTGACCAACCTGGCCCCCCGGAAGATGATGGGCCAGCTGTCCTGCGGTATGCTCCTCTCCGCCGAGCGGGGGGATAAGCTCCACCTGGTGATGCTGGACGACGCCATCGCCCCCGGCAGCCGCCTGGTTTGAGCACCCACAGGCCTGCTGTAACACAGTAAGAAAACAAAAAGGAGGGAGAACCCCAAAACCGGGGGTTCTCCCTCATTTTATGTTTCTCCCCAGCAGAACCCTTCGTCTCTTGTAACAATCCCACTTCCAAGCCAATGCGGAAACGCAAAAGCCGAAGAAAAATAGCTCCCTCCGGGAGGGAGCTGTCACCGCAGGTGACTGAGGGAGCCAGCGGGCGGTAGGCTGACCGTTTGCGGATGGGGTGGTACTTGCTGGTGGGTATCGAAACCATGAACTTCTTTCATTGGGTGCTATCGTCAAATCGGCTTGTCCTGCCTGCCGGCGGCCATACTTTCTTGCTCCGGCAAGAAAGTATGCAAAGAAGCCGGCTCAAGGGGGGAGCAACTCGCTCCCGCTCGAATTGCTCCCCCCTTGAGAATCCCCCGGGAGGAACCAACCGGGATTGACCCTTCGCTTTGGCTCGGGTGCTAAGTTTCGGCCTCTGCCCCCGTTTTGACTTGTGGGTTTAAAGGTTGTTTGTTTCCCACGCTGTTGATTGAAAGATGGAAAAAGCCCGATATCGCACCATAGAACGATACCGGGCACTGGAGGGGCAGTAACGATTTGCAGAAGATTATCGTGCGCATTGACTGCGGCGGCACGCCGCTGGGTTTTTCTGCAATTTGAAAGGGCCTGCTGCAAATGCGCATTTGCAGCAGGCCCTTATTTTTTACACTTGATAAATTTTCAAAACCTGGGCGGGGCCTTCCAGAAGAAGGCGGGTGACGTTTCCGGCGGTGCCTTCCACCGTTACCTGCAAGGTGCCGCCCTGGTTTTCTGCCCGGAGGACGCCTCCCGGCAGGAGACCTTTGGTCCAAAGGACCGAGGCCACCGAGCCGCAGCCGGTGCCGCAGGCCAGGGTGTAGTCCTCCACACCCCGCTCGAAGGTGAGCACCCGGACGGTATGCTCGTCCAGGAAGGTGTAAAGGTTGATATTTGCCCCCTTGGGGAAGGCCGGGTCATGGCGCAGCGCCTCCGCCCGGGGTTTCAGGCGCTCTTTATCCTCCCAGGTAAAGCTGGGAACCTCCACGATGCCGTGGGGCACACCGGGACAGCCCAGCTCCACGTAGCTGATTTCCCCCTTCCGGTGCAGATCCAGCACCCCGGGGTTATTCAGCTGCACCCGGTACTGTTCCTCTCCCAGCCGCCAGCCGTAGACGATGCCGGCGTCGGTCTCTACCGACATGGTTTCCGGGGCGATGCCCTTGTCAAAGGCGAACCGGCAGATACACCGGCTGCCATTGCCGCACATCTCCCCCCGGGAGCCGTCAGAATTGTAAAAATGCAAGCGAAAATCCGCCTTGTCCGAGGTGTCCACCGCCATAAAGCCGTCCGCCCCGGTTTTTTTGCACAGCGCCACCGCCAGGTTGGCATAGTCCAGGGCCTGTCCCCGGCCGTCCACCACCATAAAGTCGTTGCCTGCGCCGCTCATATGCCAGCATTCCATGGCTTACCTCTCCAAAAAGTCTTGCATGGTGTAAAGCCCCGGGGCTTTCCCCTGCAAGAACCGGGCGGCTTCCACCGCTCCGTCGGCAAACATTCCCCGGTTGGCTGCCTCGTGGCGAAGGGTCAGGGTCTGGCTGGGGGTGCAGATGTGCACCTCGTGAACGCCCACCACATTCCCCATCCGCAGGGAGGCGATGCCGATTTCGTTTTTCTGCCGCTTTCCTTCTCCGGCTCTGCCGCAGGCCTCCACCGCCTCCGGGCGGACTTCCCGCAAGGCCTGAAAGAGCATATGGGCGGTGCCGCTGGGGGCGTCCACCTTCCGGTTGTGGTGGATTTCCAGGATTTCAATGTCCGCTTCCGGGAAGCAGGCGGCGGCTTCCTTGGCAATCCGGCACAGCACCGCAATGCCAAGGCTCATATTGTGGGAGTAAAACACCGGGATTTTTTCCGCGGCAGCATAAATCAGGGCCTGCTCCTGGGTTGTGTGTCCCGTGGTGCCGATGACCAGGGGACAGCCCTGGGAAACGGCGTAGGCCGTCACATCCGCAACAGAGCTATGGTGGGAAAAGTCGATGACTGCCTCAGGCTTCAGGTCGGGAAGCTCCCGGGCGTTTCTTGCCACCCCGTTTTCTCCGTCCAGGCTCACAAGGCCGCAAACTTCCTCCCCCAGTGCCTTCTGGAGAAGCTGACCCATGGCGCCGTTGGCGCCCCAGATTACCGTTCTCATGCCAGCACCCCCAGTTCCTTCATCCGGGCGTAGAGAACCTCCCGGTGGGCAGGCTCCATGGGGGTCAGGGGCAGCCGCACCCGGTCCTCCCCGAAGCCCAGGGCGGACACCGCCGCCTTGGCGGGGATGGGGTTGACCTCGCTGAACAATGCGTTCATAAGGGGCAGGAGCTGGCACTGGAGCTTGGCAGCCCCTGCCACGTCTCCGTCAAAGAAACGGCGGGTCATCTCCACCATCAGCCGGGGGGCGACGTTGGAGGCCACGCTGATGCAGCCCTGTCCCCCCATAGCCATCATGGGGATGGTGATGCCGTCCTCACCGGAGTAGACCGTAATCTTATCCTGGCACTTGGAAATCAGCTCCACCACCTGAGCCATGCTGCCGCTGGCTTCCTTGATGGCGGCGATGTTGGGGTGCTCTGCCAGTCTTGCTACCGTATCCGGCAGCAGGTTGCAGCCGGTGCGGGAGGGGACGTTGTAGAGGATCACCGGCTTCTCGGAAGCATCGGCGATAAGGCTGTAGTGGGTGTAAAGGCCGTTCTGGGTGGCCTTGTTGTAGTAGGGGGTGACCACCAGCACGGCGTCAGCCCCGTCGGCACAGGCGCTGTGGGTGAACTCAATCACGTGCTGGGTGTTGTTGGTGCCGGTACCGGCAATCACCGGAACCCGTCCCGCAACTTTATCCACGGTGAAGCGGATGACTTCCTTCCGCTCCTGGGGGGAGAGGGTGGCGCTTTCTCCGGTGGTACCCACCGCCACCAGGGCATTCACCCCGGAATCAATCTGAAACTCAATAAACCGCCCCAGCGCCTCATAGTCCACGCCGGTGCTGGTCATGGGGGTCACCATAGCGGTGGCAATACCCCGGAACACACATTCTTTCATAAAAGCCTCCTTCAAGGGATATGGCACTTCTTCTGTGGCTATTCTACCACAAAAGCCGAAAAAAGGGAATACCAATTCTCACGCCGGGGTGCCCCCGGTGGCAATGTGCACGGTAGCTTTCTGCAATTCGTTACTTCCCTGACCCGCCCGCCGGGGTGCCCCCGGAGGCAATTTCGCACGGTAGCTTTCTGCTACTCGTTACTTCCCTGACCCGCCCGGTATCGTTCTATGGTGCGATACCGGGCTTTATCAGACTTTCAATCGACAGCGTGGGAACAAGGCACCCCAAATCCCACAAACCCAAACGGGTGCAGAGGCTAAACCCACCACCCGAGCCTAAGCGAAGGGTCAATCTCCTGATGGTTAGGGGGGATTCTTAAGGGGAAAACACCGAACGGGAGTGAGTTGTTTTCCCCTTAAGCCGGCTTCTTTGCTTCCTTTCTTGCCGGGGCAAGAAAGGAAGGCCCCGCTGGCAAGCGCTTGCAGAAAGCCACTTGGAGAAGAAATTGAAAGGTTATGACCGGGTGACGATGACCACCAGCAAGTACCGCCCCATTATGAAACCGGAACTGCACCCCCCGCTTGCTCCCTCAGTCACGGCTACGCCGTGCCAGCTCCCTCCCGGAGGGAGCTATGGGGTTTGTCCCTTGCCACATTGGTCTGTGATTTTGGGGAAGTGCCTGCTGTGAATCCCTCAGTCAAAAATCAAAGATTTTTGCCAGCTCCCTTTGGCAAGGGAGCCTTTTTGCGCCCGGTATCGTTTCATTGTGCGATACCGGGCTTTTTTCGGCTTTCAATCGACAGCGAGGGAACGAAGCGCCCCAAAAATCACAACCCAAAACGGGGGCAGTAGCCAAAACATACCACCCCGAGCCAAAGCGAAGGGTCAATCTCCCGATGGTTCCACCCGGGGGATTCTCAAGGGGGGAATAATTCGAGCGGGAGCGAGTTATTCCCCCCTTGAGCCGGCTTCTTTGCTTACTTTCTTGCCGGAGCAAGAAAGTAAGGCCCCGGCGGGCAGTGCCCGCTGACAATTTCGCACGGAAATCTTCTGCAAATCGTTACTGCCCCTCCAAAGCCCGGTATCGTTACCTTGCAGAAGGCTTCGTTTATACCTCCCTCCGGGAGGGAGGTGGCTTGGGGCGAAGCCCCAAGTCGGAGGGAGCCAGCGGGCGCACAGCCAGTTGGATTGCCAGTGATGGAACCTCCCCAAAGCTATCCCATTTCCTATGCCTATTGGAGGCAACTAACCGGTAAAGTCGGCATAGGGCATTGATATCCACCAGCAAGTACCGACCCAAAAGCAAACCATCAGTTTCCCGCCCGCTGGCTCCCTCAGTCACGCCTCCGGCGTGCCAGCTCCCTCCCGGAGGGAGCTATAAGCCCGTGCCACTTCACATTGGCTTGTGCTTTTGCGGAAGTGCCTTCTGTGGAATCCCTCAGTCAAAAATCAAAGATTTTTGCCAGCTCCCTTTCACAAGGGAGCCTTGCGGGCAGTGCCCGCTGACAATTTCGCACGGGAATCTTCTACGAATCGTTACTGCCCCTCCAGTGCCCGGTAACGTTACCGGGTGGAAAAGACGCACGAACCAAAGCCCCCCTTGCTAAAGGGGGGTGCCTCGGCACCGCCGAGGCGGGGGGATTCCGAGGCTGGCAAGTTTCCACATAGGTTTGTACTTCTGGAAAGTTCCCACTGTGAATCCCTCAGTCAAAAAACAAAGATTTTTGCCAGCTCCCTTTCGCAAGGGAGCCTTGCGGGCAGTGCCCGCTGACAATTTCGCACGGGAATCTTCTACGAATCGTTACTGCCCCTCCAGTGCCCGGTAACG
>DVFK01000048.1 GCA_018713285.1 Candidatus Faecousia excrementigallinarum | reverse complement strand
ATAGACACGGAGGGGAGTATATTGTCCTACACACATTTTACACTAAAAGAAAGAGAATATCTACAAAAACTTTTTTTAGAAAACAAGAGTATCCGAGAAATTGCATTAACCCTGGGAAGAAGCCCTTCGTCGGTCAGCCGGGAGATCAGGCGGAATGGATCGAAACCCAAGAAAACAGACAACCGTCCCTACCGGTATCATCCCTGGCGTGCTGAATGCCTTGCCATTCAGCGGCGCAGAACCAATACCCGTCGAGCCTTGAAAAAGGATACGCCGGAATGGAATTACATTGTCAGCAAGCTGGAGAAATCCTGGCCTCCTGAGGCGATTTGCGCACGATGGCATAAAGATTTTCCAGAGAGAAAACCCTTGCATTTTTCCACAATTTACCGGTATATTACCAATAAAGAGTTCCCTTCCATCACACCCAAGACCCATCTGCGCCGCCGTGGGAAACGGCTTTTTCCCAGAAAATCCAACTACAATTCAGTCCAGCCGGACAGAATTATCCCGGAGTGGCCGGAGGAAATCCGCAACCGGATTCGGATTGGAGACTGGGAGGGGGACACCGTATACGGTGGGATTGGGAAAGGCTTATTGGTTACGCTGGTAGACCGGAAAAGCCGCTATACCAGGATTGGGCTGCTTATGAAACGAGCTGCCGACGCAACCAGAGACGTGGTAGAGAAGCTGCTGGAAGGTCTGCCGGTAAAAAGTATCAGTTTTGATAACGGTTCCGAGTTCTCTGAGTTCCGCCAGTTAGAGGAGCACCTACATACGCTTGTCTACTTTGCCGAGCCCCATAAACCTTGGCAGCGGGGAACAAACGAGAATACTAACGATATGATTCGCTTCTTTTACCCGAAGGGCTTCGACTTCAGAACGGTTACGGAAGCCGACATTGCCTCTGTTGAGGCGCTTCTGAATAACCGTCCGAGGAAATGTCTCGACTGGAAAACGCCTTTTGAAGTTTTCTGGGAAAAAAGTGTTGCACTTGATTGACAATCTGCCGTATTTGCGGAAACCTTCTGCTTCTGATATATATAATTATACATGAAACACGGCATAAACCCTGCATATATACGGAAAAATTTCCACAGGAGAAACAGGTGTTTTTTCTACAGGGAAAAAATGTATACATTTTCGCATTATTATGTGTTTTTCCATTGACGGCTGGGGGGAATGGTGGTATAGTAAACCAATAATACCCCCGGGGGGGGAGAAAGGGAGATAGAAAATGAGGAAATGGATTGCTTTGGCTCTGGTGCTGCTTTTGGGGCTGTCGATGACGGCCTGCGGCAAGGACGAGGGGAAATATGTGGTGGGCATCTGCCAGCAGGCGGTGCATCCTGCCCTGGACGCTGCCACCCAGGGGTTCCAGGACGCCCTGAAAGAGGCCCTGGGGGAGGACAAGGTGGAGTTCCAGCTGCAAAATGCCTCCGGTGACGCCAACACCTGCGCCACCATTGTGAACACCTTTGTGTCCGACGAGGTAAGCCTCATTATGGCCAACGGCAGCGCAGCTTTACAGGCGGCAGCCACCGCCACGGCGGACATCCCGGTGCTGGGCACCTCTGTCACGGAGTACGGCACGGCTTTGAAGATTGAGAATTTCGACGGCCTGGTGGGAGGCAACGTGTCCGGCACCTCCGACCTGGCACCTCTTGACAAGCAGGCGGCTATGGTGAAGGAGTGGTTCCCGGAAGCAAAGACCGTAGGGCTTCTTTACTGCTCCGCCGAGCCAAACTCTCAGTACCAGGTGGAGGTGGTGAGCCGGGAGCTGGAGGCTCTGGGCTATACCACGAACCTTTATTCCTTTGCAGACACCAACGACCTGGCGGCGGTGACGGAAAAGTGCGCCAGCGAGTCGGATGTGATTTATGTGCCTACCGACAACGCCGTTGCCAACGCCACCGGCGTGATTGACGGCATCTGCCGTCCTGCAGGCGTCCCCATCATCGCCGGGGAGTCGGGCATCTGCTCCGGCTGCGGCGTGGCGGCTCTGTCCATCAGCTATTATGATCTGGGGGTGGCCACCGGCAAGATGGCGGCAAAGATTCTGAGCGGCGAGGCGGACATCAGCCAGATGCCCATTGAGTACGCCGCCAACACTTCCTATGTGTATAACCAGGAGATTTGCGACGCCCTGGGGCTGACGCCTCCCGAGGGCTACACCCCCATCGAGAAGTAAAAACAGGAGGTTTTGCCATGACCAGCTTTGTCAATGCCCTGCCCGGTGCCATCACCCAGGGCTTAATCTGGGGCATTATGGCCATTGGTCTGTACCTGACCTATCAGGTGCTGGAGCTGTCGGATCTGACGGTGGACGGCTCCTTCTGTACCGGCGGCGCTGTGTGCGTGATGGTGATGCTTGCAGGCGGAAATGTGTGGGTCGCCATGGCAGCGGCAATCCTGGCGGGAATGGTTGCCGGGGCCGTCACAGGCTTTTTCCACACCAAGTGCGGAATCCCGGCGATTCTGGCGGGAATCCTCACCCAGCTGGGGCTGTGGTCGGTGAATCTGGCCATTATGGATATGAGCGCCACCCAGCGGCTGGATGTGAACCAGCACAGCCTGCTGGTCTCCCTCCGGTTTTTGAAGGAAGTTCCCAAGGGGGACAAGCCCTTTTATATGTACCCGGTGCTGGTAGTGTGCCTGGCCACGGCCCTGGTGATTGGGATTCTCTACTGGTTCTTCGGCACGGAGAAGGGCAGCGCCATCCGGGCAACAGGCGCCAACGCCCACATGGCAAGGGCCCAGGGTATCAACA
>DVFK01000047.1 GCA_018713285.1 Candidatus Faecousia excrementigallinarum | reverse complement strand
GTATTTTCAAATGCCGCACAGATGCACAATCTGTACGGCATTATTTTTTTATCAGATAGGAGAGGTTACTTATGATTGCCGTATTGAAAAGAGGAACTACCAAACAGCAGCTGGACCACCTTCTCAGCTGGCTGAAAAATATGTCCCTGGATGTCCACGTCTCCGAGGGGCAGGAATTTACTGTACTGGGTCTCATTGGCGATACCAGCCGGGTGGATATGGAGCTTCTGGGCAGTCTGGAAATCGTGGAAAGCGTAAAGCGGGTTTCGGAGCCCTTCAAGCAGGCAAACCGGAAATTTCATCCCAACGACAGCATCATCAATGCCGGCGGCGTGAAAATCGGCAGCGGCTACTTTGCCATGATTGCCGGTCCCTGCTCCGTGGAAACGGAAGAGCAGATTATCGCCGTGGCCCAGTCCGTGAAGGAGTCTGGTGCCCAGATTCTCCGGGGCGGCGCTTTCAAGCCCCGCACCTCCCCCTACGCTTTTCAGGGCTTAAAAGCGGAAGGAATCCGGCTGCTGCTGGAGGCCAAGAAAGCCACCGGGCTTCCCATTATCACAGAGATTATGAACATCCGTTCCCTGGATTTGTTTGAGGATGTGGACATTATTCAGGTGGGTGCCAGAAATATGCAGAACTTTGATTTGCTCCAGGAGCTGGGTAAGACCCATAAGCCCATTCTCCTGAAACGGGGCCTGGCCAATACCTTACAGGAGCTGCTCATGAGCGCTGAGTACATTATGAGCGAAGGCAACGAAAACATCATTCTGTGCGAACGGGGTATCCGTACCTACGAAACCTACACCAGAAACACCCTGGATCTTTCCGCCGTTCCTGTTCTCCACGAGCTGACCCACCTGCCGGTGGTGGTGGATCCCAGCCACGCCACAGGCCGGGCTTCCCTGGTGCCCTCCATGGCTGTTGCCGCAGCAGCTGCCGGAGCGGACGGCATCATGGTGGAGGTGCACAACAATCCCGCCTGTGCCCTGTGTGACGGTGCCCAGTCCCTGAATCTGGAGCAGTTTGCCCAGCTGCAGCAGGCTGTGGAGAGGGTGCGGGAGGCCATCAAATGAAGGTAGGAATCCTGGGTCTGGGTCTGATTGGAGGTTCCCTGGCCAGAGCCTACGCCAAGGCCGGGCACCGGGTATTCGCCCAGGACCAGGATGCTTCCATCCTGGAATTCGCCCAGCTGGCAGGAGCTGTGGAGGCACCTCTGAACCTGGAAACCATCCCCCAATGTGATTTGATTCTCCTGGCAATCTATACCGGCGGGTGTATGGCCTGGCTGGAGGAAAATGCCGGTTACATCTCTCCGGAAGCTCTGGTGATGGACTGCTGCGGTGTGAAAAAGGAAATCTGCGATTTTGCCTTTCCTCTGGCAGAAAAATATGGCTTCACTTTCATCGGCGGACATCCCATGGCCGGTTCTCACCAATCGGGCTTTAAGTACAGCCGCTCCAATCTCTTTCAGGGTGCTCCTATGGTGCTGGTGCCTCCCAGATTTGACGATGCCCGGCTTCTGGAGCGGGCGGTGGAGGCCCTTGCCCCCTGTCACTTTGGGAAGTTCTCCGTAACCACCGGAGAAAAGCACGACGAGATGATTGCCTTCACCTCTCAGATGCCCCATATCGTCAGCAACGCCTATATCAAATCTCCCACAGCAGCTGCCCACAAGGGTTTTTCCGCCGGCAGCTACAAGGATTTGACCCGGGTGGCCTGGCTGAACCCCGGGATGTGGGCGGAACTGTTCCTCGCCAACAAAGAGAACATTCTCAAGGAGCTGGATGTGTACATTGCCAGCTTGTGCCAGTACCGGGAAGCCATTGCCCGGGAGGACGAAGCAGGGCTGGTGCAGCTTCTGGAGGATGGCCGGAGACGTAAAAAGGAGGTAGACGGATGACCATTATTGATGTACCCGCTTCCAGAAATTATCAGGTCATTGTGGGAAGTGGGCTCCTTTCCCAGGCAGGAAACCAGGTAGTACCCTTCTGCAAGGGAAATACCGCCGCAATCGTCAGCGACGAAACGGTGTGGGGACTTTGCGGCAGCACCCTGGAAGCGAGTCTGAAAGCTGCCGGACTTCATGTCATTTACTACACCTTCCCGGCGGGAGAAGCCAGTAAAAACGGGGAGAACTACCTGAAAATCCTCAATTTTCTAGCAAAAAACAAGCTGACCCGCAGCGATGTGCTGGTGGCTCTGGGGGGCGGCGTCACAGGAGACCTGACGGGATTTGTGGCTGCTACCTATCTGCGGGGCATTGCCTATGTGCAAATCCCCACCTCTTTGCTTTCCATGGTGGATTCCTCGGTAGGAGGCAAGACCGCCATCGATTTGCCCGCCGGAAAGAATTTAGCCGGTGCTTTTTACCAGCCCAGTCTTGTGCTGTGCGACATGGACGCCCTTTCCACCCTGCCCCAGGAGATTTTCCGGGACGGCTGCGGGGAGATTATCAAGTACGGGGTACTTTACGACAAGGCACTCTTTGACAAGCTGCTGACGGAGGGCTTTTCCTTTGACCGGGAAGCGGTGATTGCCCGGTGTGTGGAATTGAAGCGGAATGTGGTGGCGGAGGACGAATTTGACACCGGTGCCCGGCAGAAGCTGAATCTGGGACACACTATCGGTCACGGCATCGAAGCCCAGAGTCACTTTACCGTCTCCCATGGTGAGGCTGTAGCCACCGGAATGGCCATTGTGGCAAGAGCCGGAGAAAAGGCTGGAATCACCTCAGGGGATACGGTATGCGCCATCCACGAGATTTTGGAGAAGTTCGGATTCCCCCTGAACACCGGATATTCCAGTCATCAGCTCTTCACCTCAGCCCTCTCGGACAAGAAACGCTCTGGCGGCACAGTAAATCTGGTGGTTCCCAGGGAGATTGGGGACTGCATTCTCCTGCCCACCCCCATTGAGCAATTACAAAGTTTTATTGAGGCAGGGCTTGCATGATGGATATTGTAATCAATCCCACCAGGCTTCAAGGGGATGTGAAAGCCATCCCCTCCAAATCCCAGGCTCATCGTCTTCTGATTTGTGCCGCTTTTTCCGCCTCCCCTACCCGGCTGATCTGTCCCCAGACCAACGCAGACATTGAAGCTACTGCCCAATGCCTTCGGGCGCTGGGTGCAGATCTATCCCGAACGGATTGGGGCTACGAAATCTCCCCCATTTCCGCCTTTCCCGAAACCGCAGTCCTGAACTGCGGGGAGAGCGGCTCCACATTGCGGTTTCTTCTGCCCATTGTGGGGGCGCTGGGAGTGGATGCTACCTTTTTGCTGGCGGGTCGGCTGCCCCAGCGGCCTTTATCCCCTCTTTGGGAGGAGATGGAGCGGATGGGCTGCCGTCTGGAACGGCCCACGCCGGAGACCCTTCGCTGTGCAGGACGGCTGAAAGCCGGGGACTACCAAATCAGCGGAAGCGTATCCAGCCAGTACATTTCCGGACTCCTGTGGGCCCTGTCCCTGATTCCCGGGAAAAGCACTCTGGAAATTACGGGAAAAATGGAATCCGCTCCCTACATTGCCATGACGGAAAAAACCCTGGAGGTCTTTGGGGTGAAAATCTCCCTGCCGAATCTTTCCTATGCCTACCCCTTCCAGTCTCCCGGGGTGCTGACCGTAGAGGGGGATTGGAGTAACGGAGCCTTCTTTCTGGCAGCCGGAGCTTTAGGCTCTCAGGTTTCTGTCACCGGGCTGGATGAGGATTCTCCCCAGGGTGACCGGGCGGCAAAGACCCTTCTGGAGGCTCTGGAAGAACCCATTACCATTGACGCCGGGGACATTCCCGACCTGGTTCCCATCTTATCCGTGGTGGCAGCCGCCAAAAAGGGGGCTATGTTTACCAATATCCGCCGTTTGCGGCTGAAAGAATCTGACCGGGTGGCCTCTGTCTCTCAGATGCTCGCCCGGTTAGGGATTCAGACCCATGCAGAGGAAAACAGCTTTACTGTTTATCCTGGTACGTTTCAGGGCTGCACCATCGACTCTGCCGCAGACCACCGGATAGCCATGGCGGCTGCCATCGCCGCCACCATCGCCCAGGGGTCTGTAACCATTTTGGGTGCCCAGTGCGTGGAAAAATCTTACCCCTCCTTCTGGGAGGACTACGAGAAGTTAGGAGGCCGCTATGAGCAGTACCTACGGTGAACATCTGAAACTGTCCATTTTCGGGCAGTCCCACTCCCCTGCCATCGGTATGTGTCTGGATGGGATTCCCGCCGGTCTTTCTGTGGACTTGGAGAAGCTGCAAGCCTTCCTCAACCGGAGAGCCCCGGGACAGAACGACTACTCCACCCCCCGGAAGGAAGCAGATGCCCCGGAGTTTCTCAGCGGCATTGTGAACGGTCACACCTGCGGCGCTCCCATCAGCGCTGTGATTTACAATCACAACACCCGCTCCAAAGATTACAGCAATCTTCTGGATACCCCCAGGCCGGGCCACGCAGACTACACCGCCCAGGTCAAGTACAAGGGCTTTCAGGATGTGGCGGGAGGCGGTCATTTTTCCGGACGGCTGACAGCCCCTTTGTGCATTGCAGGAGGGCTTTGTAAACAGTGGCTGGAAGCTATGGGCATTTTCATTGCCGCCAAAATCGATTCCATCGGCGGCGTTGCCGATGAACCGCTGGATCCAGTCTGTCCGGAGCTTTCCCGGATTGGGAAAGACTTTCCTGTGGTAAATCCCGCCGCCGGGGAAGCCATGCGCCAGAGAATCGCAGAGGCCATAGCCCAGAAAGACAGTGTAGGCGGCGTTATCAGCTTCTATGTGACAGGACTTCCCGCCGGGTGGGGCGACCCCATGTTCGGCGGCATGGAGAGCCGAATCGCCCAAATCGTTTATGGGATTCCCGCCGTGAAAGGGCTGGAATTTGGAGCCGGGTTCCGGGTGGCAGATATGACCGGCAGCGAAAACAACGATGCTTTCGTCATCTCCCAGGGCAAGATTCAGACCGCCACCAATCACAGCGGCGGAATCCTGGGGGGAATCACCAACGCCATGCCCCTTACCTTCCGGGCAGCCTTCAAGCCCACCCCCTCCATTGCCCGGGAGCAGCAGAGTGTGCATTACAGCACCTGCACCCCCTGCCCCCTGGAAATCCAGGGGCGTCACGACCCATGTATTGTCCCAAGAGCAGTTCCTGTGGTGGAGGCCGCCGCAGCCATTGCCCTTTTCGACAGCTATTTATGCGCAAACCTTTGAAAAGAAAGACAGGAGGATTTCATATGGACATTACACAACTGAGGGAAAAAATCGACAATATTGACGATCAACTGGTGGAACTTTTCACCCAGCGGATGGAGATTACCCGGGATATTGCGGCATACAAGAAAGAAAACAATCTCCCTATCTATGTTCCTGCAAGAGAGCGGCAGAAGCTGCAGGAGGTGGCCAAGCTGGCAGGCCCGGATATGGACGACTACACCCGGGTGCTGTACTCCATGATTTTTGAGCTGAGCCGCAGCTATCAGAGCAAGCAGAACAGCACCGCCACGGAGCTTTACCGGAAGATTACCGACTCCATTGAGAACACCCCCAAGCTGTTCCCCCAGGCCCCTATGGTAGCCTGTCAGGGTGTGGAAGGAGCCTATTCTCAGATTGCCTGTGAGAAGATTTTCAAAAACCCCATGATTATGTACTTCAAGAACTTCGATGCCATTTTTGGTGCCATCGAGCAGGGGTTG
>DVFK01000005.1 GCA_018713285.1 Candidatus Faecousia excrementigallinarum | reverse complement strand
GCGTGCCGCCGCTGTCAATTCCCACGGTGGCCTTCTACGTATCGTTACTTCCCTGACCCACCCGGTATCGATACCGGGCAAAAAAGGCTCCCTTGCCAAAGGGAGCTGGCGCCGGAGGCGACTGAGGGATTCACAGCAAGCACTTCCCCAAAAGCACAAACCCATGTGGAAAGGCACTATCCCATAGCTCCCTCCGGGAGGGAGCTGTCACCGCAGGTGACTGAGGGAGCCATCGGGCAGTAAGCTGACGGTTTACTTATGGGGTGGTACTTGCTGATGGTTATCGACACCCTGTGATAAGAGAAGGTAATGGGACAGCCCCGGGGAGGCACCATCTCCGGCAGTCCAATGGGCTTTGTGCCCGCTGGCTCCCTCCGTCTTGGGGCTGCGCCCCAAGCCACCTCCCTCCCGGAGGGAGGTATAAACGGAAGCCTTCCGCACGGTTACGATACCTGGCGGTTTTAGGGAATCGGTAAGAGGGAATTGGGAATAGGTTCCGTAGGCGTTGCCTACGGAATCCCCCCATATTCTCCCAAAAAGAGATTGCCTTTTTCCCCTTTATGGCGTATGCTGGTGTCAAGAAAACCAGGAGGTGTCATCCATGAACCCGCACATCACCGGAAAACGGATTGCACAAAAACGAAAAGAAAAGAATCTGACCCAGGAGCAGCTGGGGGAGCTTCTCCACGTGTCCAACAAGACCATTTCCAAATGGGAAACCGGCAGGTGTATGCCCGACTACACCCTGGTGGGCAGATTGTGCCGGGAGCTGGACATCACACCGGCTCAGCTTCTCACCGGGGAGGAACAGAGGGACGACGCCGGAGAGGCGCAGCTTCTGGACTTACTCCGCCGCACCCAGGCCCTGGAAAAACAGCGCTCAGGACTTTTTGGACTGGTGCTGATTGTGATGGGCATTTCCCTTATGACCGTTTCCCAGAACCTGGGGGGCTCCAGCTTCCGGGATTTTCTCTCCGGCCTGGTGCTGGGCCTGTCCGTGGGAGAAATGCTTGTGGGAATCTACCTCACCGCCCGGGCTTATCTGGGGCAGTAAGCCCGGTTCCCCCGCAACAAACGGTTGCTTGCAGGTGTGGTTTTTTCCTGCTATCCTATGCATAAGGAGGTGCTTTTCATGGACACAAAAAATGTAATCCATACACTGCGAACCCAGAAGGGATGGTCCCAGGATGAACTTGCAGAAAAGGTCTATGTGACCAGGCAGGCAGTTTCCCGCTGGGAAACCGGGGAAACAAGCCCTAACCCGGAAACGCTGAAATTGCTGTCCCGGCTGTTTGATGTCTCAATCAATACCCTTTTGGGCTCCCCCAGAAAGCTGATTTGCCAGTGCTGTGGTATGCCCTTGGAAGATTCCATCATCAGCAAAGAAGCAGATGGCAGTTACAACGAGGAATACTGCAAGTGGTGTTACGCACAGGGTAAGTTTACCTATGACAACATGGACACTCTGATAGACTTTTGTGCAGCCCACATGGCTGGGGAGAATTGGACAGAGGCGCAGGTGCGTGCCTATCTTTCCGATTTGCTGCCCAAATTGGCGCACTGGAAAAAGTAGCCCACCGACACACGCCCGGAAAGATATGACACTTGGGTTTGCGCCAGAACAAGTCCCGTCAGAAAAACCAGAATTGGAAACGGAACGGACGCTTTTGCGGAAAAGGGCTGGCAACCTGCCCCAAAAACCATTGCCTATTCCCTAACCCCATGGTATACTGAAAGAAAAAGGGGTTGTTCCTATGAAATTCAGGCTGTTGGTAAAATTGGGCGAGTTGATTTTAAGACAGGGGCTTTTAGAGGACAGGCCCCGGGCGGATATGTACCTGCCCCTCTGGCTGCCGGCCTTTGGCATTGCCCTGATTACCGGCGGCGTCTTTTTGGGGGTGCTGACGGTGTTCCGGTATACCCTGGTGGGGCTGGTGCTGTGTATTTGTTTCATCCCCCTGGGCATCGCCGCCATTTTGTGCTGGCGGAACCAGACCATCGTGATTCTCACCCCGGACACCTTCCAGTACACCACCTTCCTGGGCCGAAAGCGGGTCTAACTCCTTTGCAGACATCCGGGCTGTAAAGCAGAACAGCGACTCTTTGACCCTGACTCTCACCACCGGCAAGGTCCACATCGAGTCCATCGCCATCCTGAGCCAGGCTCTGGTGGACCGGATTAACCGCCAGTTGGAAACGGCAGAGCCGTAAAAAAAGCCTCCCCGGAACCGAACCGGGGAAGCCATGTTTGCAAATATTTCCTATAGACTTACCGGGTCAGCTGACTGCACAAGCGGCACAAAGCTTCCGTGTCCGCCCGATAAGTCTCACCGCCCATCCACATATGCCCATCCTGGCTCAGGTACAGGCTTACCCCTCCTGTGGAGATGTAATAGCAGGTGTCCGGCATTGTCTGGGGCTGGAGGGTATGGGAGTACCGGAGGGCTTCCAGCCCCTCCTGAAGGGCGGAAAATTCCTCGTCCGTGGTTAAAATGGTCCTGGAAACCGTCTCTCCCGTGGGTAGCGCCGCATAATTTTCCACCGTCACTCCCTCTTCCATCCCCACCACCGTGATGGTTTCTCCAATGGGAGGGAGGGAGTGTTCCCAGGTAAAGAAGATGCCCAGTCCGGTGCCAAGGAGCAGCACCGCCCCCAGGCACAGCCATTTGATAAAATTCCTTTTCACAAAAAGACCTCCTTTTTGGAAAAGTATAGGGGAAGCGCGTAAAATCCGAAAGCATAACTTTGTAAAAAGTGGAGCAAGCCGCCGCCCCAGGGAAATTTTCCTATTCTTCTGATGGTTTTTCCCCACTTCCCTCTTGTAAAATATGGATTTTTGCCGTATACTATGGTAATACTGTAACGGCAAGAAAGGGATACTATCATGGAACTGATTTCTGTTCGTGCGCTATTTAAGGACACCGATGCCTACATAGGCAAGAAGGTGACGGTTGGCGGCTGGGTGCGCTCCATCCGTGCAAGCAAGCAATTTGGCTTCATCGTCCTGAACGACGGCACCTACTTCACCCCGGTGCAGGTGGTCTACCACGACACCATGGAAAATTTCCAGGAGATTTCCAAGACCAATGTGGGTGCAGCCCTGATTGTGGAGGGAACCCTGGTTGCCACCCCCGAGGCCAAGCAGCCCTTTGAGATTCAGGCGGACACCGTCACCGTGGAGGGCGCTTCCACCTCTGACTACCCCCTGCAGAAGAAGCGCCACACCCTGGAGTTTTTGCGGACCATGACCCATCTGCGGCCCCGGACCAACACCTTCCAGGCGGTTTTCCGGGTGCGGAGCCTCATCGCCTACGCCATCCACCAGTTCTTCCAGGAGCGGGACTTCGTGTACGTCCACACTCCCCTCATCACCGGCTCCGACTGTGAGGGCGCCGGCGAGATGTTCCAGGTGA
>DVFK01000046.1 GCA_018713285.1 Candidatus Faecousia excrementigallinarum | reverse complement strand
GATTCTCAAGGGGGGAACAATTCGAGCGGGAGCGAGTTGTTCCCCCCTTGAGCCGGCTTCTTTGCTTCCTTTCTTGCCGGGGCAAGAAAGGAAGGCCCTGCTGGCAAGCACTTGCAGAAGGCTGATTGGATAACAGACTGAAAGGTTATAACCGGGTGTCGATAACCACCAGCAAGTGCCACCCCCAAAGCAAACCACCAGCTTACCCCCCCCGCTGGCTCCCTCCGTCTTGGGGCTGCGCCCCAAGACACCTCCCTCCCGGAGGGAGGTATAAACAAAGCCCTCTGCAAGGTAACGATACCGGGCGGGTCAGGGAAGTAACGATTTGCAGAAAGCTGCCGTGCGAAATTGTCCGCAGCGACTCGCTGCCGGGCAATTTTAGGGAATAGGGAATAAGGAACAGGTGAAGCATAAAAAATGGAGCCGCAGAAGCGGCTCCGTTTTTTATTCTTCGTCAGGGAAAGTGTACTGCTTGCGGTACTTTTCGAAGCGCTCGTCGAATTTGGCGCTTTCCGTCAGCTCGCCGGCTTTCAGGGCGGTGAGGTACTCGTGGGCCTCCAGCTTGCCCTCGGACACCTGGAGCATCTCCACGGCGATGTTGGAGCAGTGGTCAGCCACCCGCTCGTAGGAGGTGAGCAAGTCCTCCAGCACGAAGCCGTACTCCACCTTGCACTGGCCGTTCCGTAGGCGGCGCACATGACGGCCCTTGATTTCCTTTACCAGGCTGTCCACCACCTGCTCCTGGGGCTCTACCCGCCGGGCGTTTTCCAGGTCGCCGCCGCAGTAGGCGGCCACGGTGCTCTTCACCACCGCCTGCACCGCCTTGCTCAGCACCTTCAGCTCGCTCTTGGCGGCCTCGGAGAAGGCGATGTCCTTCTGGTAAATCTCCTCGCCGGCCTTGGCGATGGACACGGCGTGGTCGGCAATCCGCTCCACATCGCTGATGGTGTAAAGCAGGATGTTCAGCTCCCGGTTGTCATGCACCGAAAGCTTGGTGCCGGTGAGCTGCACCAGGTAGGTGCCCAGGGCGTCCTCGTACTCGTCGGTCTTGTCCTCCAGAGCCTTGACGCTTTCCAGTCCCTTGGAATCAAACTTTTCCAGCAGGCCGATGGCACCGTCCAGAGCCTGGGAAGCAGTCTGGGCCATGTCTGCTGCAATCTCCTGGGCTCTCTGGATGGCCACAGCCGGGGTGGCGATGAGGCGCTGATCCAGAAGGGCGGTGCTCTCCGGCTCCTTATCCTCAGGCACGGACAGGGTAGCCAGCTTCTCCAGCACACCGTGCAGGGGCAGCATGATGATGGTGGTAATCACGTTGAAGGTGGTGTGGATCATGGCGATGTTCACCTCGCTCATGGTCTCCGTCAGGAAGCCCCAGGGCACAAAGGCGCCGACGCCGTAGAAAATCGCAGCGAAGATGATAACGCCCAGGAGGTTAAAATACAGGTGCACCATAGCGGCTCTGCGGGCGTTCCGGTTAGCGCCGATGGTGGAAATCAGGGCGGTGACGCAGGTGCCGATGTTCTGACCCAGGATAATGGGCAGGGCCACGCCGCCGGTGACAAGGCCGGTGGAGCACAGGCTCTGGAGTATTCCCACGGAGGCCGAGGAGGACTGAATCACGCCGGTCAGCACAGCGCCTACGACGATAGCCAGAATCGGGTTGGTGAAGGACACCATCAGGTCGGCAAACCACTTTTCATTCTCCAGGAAGGCCATGGAGTCGCTCATGAGGGCCATGCCGGTCATGAGAGTGGTAAAGCCCAGAAGAATCGTGCCGATGCCCTGCTTCTTCTCGCTCTTGGTGAACATATACAGCACAATGCCGATGACACCCAGCAGAGGCGCCAGGGTGGTAGGCTTGAAGAGCTGAACCACCAGGCTCTCGCCCTCCAGGGCGGTGAGGGACAGAATCCAGGCGGTCACCGTGGTACCCACATTGGCGCCCATGATGACGCCCACCGCCTGCTTCAAAGCCATAATGCCGGAGTTGACGAAGCCCACCACCATAACCGTGGTAGCGGAGGAGGACTGAATCACGGCAGTGACCGCCAGACCCAGGAAGAAGCCCTTGAACACATTGGAGCTCATCTTGGCCAGGATGGTCTGAAGCTTACCGCCGGCCTGGCGTTCCAGAGCCTTGCCCATCACATCCATGCCGAAAAGGAAGAGGGCCAATCCGCCCAGCAGGGAAATAAGCTTGAGAATGTACATACTCATGTGCATTTACCTATCTTTCTGCGTTATTTTTTTGTTTCCGTTACCAGTATAGTATAATATGTAGTTTTTGTAAAGACTACATAGAAAATATATGAAGAATGTAAAATCCATGTAAAGTCAGGGGAACTTCACCGTCACCGTGGTGCCCTGCTCCTCCTGGCTTTCCAGGGTGATGGTGCCCTTGTGGCTGGCCACGGCGTGCTTGACGATGGAAAGCCCCAGTCCGGTGCCGCCGGACTGCTTGGAGTGGCTCTTGTCCACCCGGTAGAACCGCTCGAAAATCCGGGCCTGGTGCTCTGCCGGGATGCCGATGCCGGTGTCTTTCACCCGCATCACCTTGCTTCCGGCCTCCATTCCCAAGAACACCTCCACAGAGCCTCCGGGTTTGTTGTACTTGATGGCGTTTTCCGTGAGATTGTAGAGAATTTCATACAGAAGCCGCCGTACCCCCAGCATGGTAAAGCCGGCACCGGTGAGCTTCAATGTCACCTGCTTCTTCTCCGCCACCGGGGTAAGGGACTGGAAAATCTCCTGGGCAACGGGGCCGATCTGCACCGGCTCCTTGGGAAGCTCCACCCCCTCGTCCAGCTGGGACAGGCGGATAATGTCCTCCACCAGGTTCACAAGCCGGGCAGCCTCCTGGCGGATGTGCCCCAGGAACCGGGGCTGATCCTCTGGCTTTACCAGGCCGTTTTCCAACAGCTCTGCGCTGCCGATGATGGACTGCAAGGGGGTTTTCAGCTCGTGGGACACATTGGCGGAGAATTCCCGCCGGTTCTGCTGGGCCTGGGTCTGCTCCGTCACGTCCAGAGCCAGGATGACAGCGCCCATGATTTTCCCCTGGGACTCAATCCGGCTCAGCTCAAACAGGTACTCCCGGCCGTTGCGCTGGGCGTGTACCTCACTGCGTCCCTTGCTGTATACCGTCTCCACGGCCTTCCGCAGCTCCTGCTTCCTGTCCACCGTGAGAAAGTCCCGGCCCACACAGCTCTCATCCACCCCGAAAAGGGTCTTGGCGGCGGGATTGATGCTCAGCACCAGAGAGTCTTTGTCCAGAAGCACCAGACCCTCCTTCATATTCCTTGTAATCTGCTCCAGCTCCTCGGTTTTCTGCTTGAGGTTTGCCATCTGCCGGGAGATCTGCCGGTGCTGCTCCCCGATGCGGTGCAAAAGGGGCGTAATCTCCTCGTAAATCTGGTTGTCCAGAGGATACTCCAGGTTCAGTTCGTTGAGGGGCTTTACAATCCGCTTTGCCATCCGCCGGGCAAAGACGGCAGAAAGAAGGATGGCCAGAAGCACCAGCCACATCACCGGCAGCACCATATCCACAGCCAGCGCCAGGGTGGTGATGCTGTTGGTGGAAATCCGCAGCACCGTGCCGTCCGTCAGCCGCACCGCCTGATAGATGGTCTTTTCCAGCCGGGTGTCGGAGTCGCGGACGCTGCTGCCGGAGCCGGTGGAAAGGGCCTCCTGCACCTCCTCCCGGGAAGCATGGTTGTCCAGCTTTCCCTCGTCCTCCCAGGAATCGTAGAGGACATTTCCCTGAGGGTCAATCCAGGTAAGGCGGAATTCCCCTTCCCCCACCCTCAGAAGATAGTCTTTCCCGCTCTCCTGGGTTCCGGCTGCCGCCAAATACAAATCATCAGAAAGCCGCTCCTGCCGGCTGCTGTCCAGGTAGCTGTAGGTCACAAAGAAAAACACCAGAAAGCTGCTCAGAAGCACCACGGCGGCGGTGGTGAGGATCGCCCGGAAGATTTTACTGGTCATGCCCTGCCTCCCACCGGTAGCCCACGTTGCGCACCGTCTCAATCCGCTTACCGTAGTCCCCCAGCTTCTGCCGGAGGGTCCTTATGTGCATATCCACCGTCCGGGTCTCCCCTAAGTAGTCTGCATCCCACACGCTGGAAAGGAGCTGTTCCCGGGTAAAGGCAACCCCGGGATTCTGGAGAAACAGCCGCAAAAGCTCATACTCCTTGAAAGTCAGGGGCAGCCGCTCCTCTCCGATGGACACGGTGTGGGCCTGCTGGTTGAGCACCAGCTCTCCCAGGGTCAGCAGGTGCTTTTCCTGCTGCTTCCGGCACCGGCGGAGCACCGCCTTCACCCGGGACACCATCTCCATCACCCCGAAGGGCTTTACCAGATAGTCGTCCGCCCCCAGATCCAGGCTCTGAATCTTGTCAAACTCCCCGCCCTTGGCGGTGGCCATAATCACAGGAATCTGGGAAAAGGCCTTGTGGCTCTTCATCTTCCCCAGGAGGGTCACCCCATCCTGCCCGGGAAGCATCACATCCAGAACCACCAAATCCGGCTGGTCCGTCTGGAGTGCCTCCCAGAAATCATCCCCGTTTTTAAAGCCCCGGGCGGGAAAGCCGGAACTTTCCAGGGCGTATACTTCAATATCCCGGATGCTGGGATCATCCTCCACACACCAAATCATACCCATCCTCCTCGAAATTTTCTTTATTACCATTATTATAATGGGAAAAAGGGAGAAATGCAACGAAAAAACGCTGCTGGGAAAATCCCCCTTGACTTTAGTACATTAAAGTGATAAAATGCTAAAAAAACGAAAAAGGAGTCTACGCTATGAAGCCTATGGAAAGCCCGGAGCTGGATATGCTCCTGGATGCCATTCTGACCCTGCGCACCAAAGAGGAGTGCCGCCGGTTTTTGGAGGACATCTGCACCATCAAGGAGCTGGAAGCCCTGACCCAGCGGTTTGCGGTAGCCTGGCAGCTCAGCTCCGGCAAAAACTACCAGCAGGTGTACGAGGATACGGGGGTCAGCTCCGCCACCATCTGCCGGGTGAATAAGTGCCTGCAATACGGCGACGGCGGCTACGCCACCGCCTTGCAGCGGCTGAAAGAAGGAGGAAAACTGCCATGACTGCCGGTTGGATGGAGAAGCTTCTTTCTCTGTATCAAAGCTATGGGTATCTACCCTACAAAATGAGCCGGTTTGAGGACTACGATTTGTATGTGCAAAACCGGGACTTTCTTCTCTCCCAGCGCCTCATCACCTTCCCCGGAGAGGACGGTCATCTTCTGGCCCTGAAACCGGACATCACCTTGTCCGTGGTGAAAAACGCCCCGGAGACCCCGGGGGTGGTGGAGAAGGTGTACTATCAGGAAAATGTGTACCGCTCCCAGCCGGGAGGCGGTCCCATCCGGGAGCTGCCCCAGGCGGGGCTGGAATGTGTGGGGGATTTAAGCAGCTACGAGGAGGCGGAGGTGCTGCTCCTGGCAGCCCTGAGCCTCTCCGCCCTGCCGGGAGAGTCGGTGCTGGACCTCTCCCATATGGGTCTCATCTCCCAGGTGCTGGACAGCTGCCGGGTGACTTCCCGGTACCGTCCCCAGGTCCTGGCCGCCCTGGAGCGGAAGAGCCTCCACGACCTGGAGGGGGTTCCCTGCCACGATCGGGAAAAGCTGGAGCTGCTCATTTCCTGCAGCGGAAGCCCCCAGGCGGTGCTTCCCCGGCTGAAAGCCCAGCTCACCGCCTCGGGTGAGGCGGTGGCGGTATCCCAGCTGGAACGGCTGTGCCGGATGCTTGCGGAAAACGGCTCCACCTGCCGGATTCGCCTGGATTTCTCCGTCAGCAACCAGCTAAAATACTACAACGGCCTGGTGTTCAAGGGCTATGCCCAGGGGGTGCCCTCCAGCATCCTCTCCGGCGGACAGTATGACCGGCTGCCGGAGAACATGGGCAAGCGGTGCCGGGCCATGGGCTTTGCATTGTATCTGGATTTACTTCAGGAGGCGGAAAATGCCTATGACCTGGATTTGCTGATTCTCCGGAACCCCCGGCAGACCCCGGAGGAGCTTCTGAAACTCACCCGGGAGGCCGCCCGGGAGGGCCGGGTACTGGTAGCCCCCCAGCCCCCCAAGGACCGGACCTGGAAGCGGCTTCTGGACTTCCGGAAAGGAGGAGACACACCATGCTGAACATTGCCCTACCCAAGGGACGGCTGGGTGAGCGGGTCTACGGCCTGCTGAAAAACGCCGGTTTCCCCTGCCCCGACTTAGAAGCCGGGGGACGGCGGCTGATTTTTGAAAACCCCGAGTTGGGACTTCGCTACTTCTGGGTAAAGCCCTGGGACGTGGGGGTGTACGTGGAGCGGGGCGCTGCGGATGTGGGGATTGTGGGAAAGGACATCCTCCTGGAAGGAAACCCCCAGGTCTACGAACTGCTGAATCTGGGACTGGGGAAGTGCTCCATGGCGGTAGCCGCTCCCCGGGGCTTCCGGGACCCCACCGGCACCACCTTGCGGGTGGCCACCAAATTCCCGGAGATTACCGCCCGGTACTATGCCCGGCAAAGCCGGGACATTGACATCATCCACTTAAACGGCGCCATCGAGCTGGCGCCCCTGCTGGGGCTTTCCCATGTGATTGTGGACATTGTGGAGACCGGGGAAACCCTCCGGGAAAACGGTCTGGAGGTGCTGGACGTGGTGGCGCCCATCAGCGCCCGGCTCATTGCCAACATGGCCGCCATGAAATTTGAAAATACCAGGATTCAGGAGCTGCTCCAGGGTCTTGAGAAGCAGGTGAATGCACGATGATTCCCATTTTGGACTACGAAAAAACGGAAAATTCCCCTATTTTCCAGAGAACTACCCCCCAGTCTCGGGTAACGGAGCCGGTGCAGGAGATTATCGCCCGGGTGCGCAAGGAGGGCGACCAGGCCCTGTTTGCCTATTCCCGTCTCTTTGACAAAGTGGAACTGACCGCTTTGGAGGTGACCGGGGAGGAACTGGAAGATGCCATGGAAAAGGTAGATAAGGAACTTATTTCCATACTCACCTCCGCAGCAGAGAATATAAAGGCTTACCACAGCCAGCAAAAGCGCACCGGATTCTCCTTTTCCCCGGAGCCGGGGGTGGTGCTGGGGCAGAAAATCACCCCCATGGAGAAGGTGGGCATCTATGTGCCGGGGGGCACCGCCGCCTACCCCTCCACGGTGCTCATGACCGCCATCCCGGCAAAAATCGCCGGGTGCGGGGAAATCGTCATGGTTACGCCCCCGGGGAAAAACGGAATCTCTCCGGCAATCCTGGCGGCGGCGAAAATCGCCGGGGTGGACAGAATCTTCCGGGTGGGGGGTGCCCAGGCCATTGCAGCCCTGGCCTATGGAACGGAGATTATCCCCCGGGTGGATAAAATCGTGGGGCCGGGCAACGCCTATGTGGCGGAGGCCAAGCGGCAGGTGTTCGGGCAGGTGGCCATCGACATGATTGCAGGCCCCAGCGAAATCCTCATCATTGCAGACGAAAAGAGCAACCCCGCCCACGTGGCGGCGGATATGCTGAGCCAGGCAGAGCACGATAAGCTTGCCAGCGCCGTCCTCATTACCACCAGCAGTAGTTTGGCAGAGGCGGTGCAAAAGGAGCTGGAAGCCCAAGTATCCCGGCTTCCCCGGAAGGAAATTGCCCGGGCCTCCTTGGAAGGGCAGGGAAAAATCATCCTGGCGGCCTCTATCCCCCAGGCCATGGAAATTTCCAACCGTCTGGCCCCGGAGCACCTGGAGCTGATGGTGGAGCGCCCCATGGACTATCTGGATGCCATAAAGAACGCCGGTTCCGTATTCTTAGGGCGGTACTGCCCGGAGCCGGTGGGGGACTACTGGGCAGGCCCCAACCACACCCTGCCCACGGGAGGCACCGCCCGGTTTTCCAGCCCTTTGTCCGTGGACGATTTTGTAAAAAAGTCCCAGTTTACCGCCTATTCTCAGGAGGCGCTTCAAAAAGCCGGGGGGAAAATTGCCGCCTTTGCCCGAGCGGAGGGACTTCAAGCCCACGCCCGGAGCGTCACCATCCGGGAGGAAGGATTATGAGCAGATACTTTTCTCTTTCCCAGCTCCAGCCCTACACCCCGGGGGAACAGCCCAGGAGCCGGGACTACATCAAGCTGAACACCAACGAAAACCCCTATCCCCCTGCCCCGGCTGTCCGGAATCTTCTGAACCCTTCGGCGGTGGCGGATTTGCGGCTCTACTCCGACCCTGCCTGCCGGGGCCTGAAAGAGAAGCTGGCGGGGCTTTACGGCCTGACCCCGGAGCAGATTTTCGTGGCCAACGGCTCTGACGACATTTTGAATTTTGTATTCTGGGGCTTTCCGGGAGAAAAGGGAGCGGTGTTTCCCGACATCACCTACGGTTTTTATAAGGTCTTTGCCGGATTGCATCAGGTACCCTACCGGGAGATTCCCCTAAGAGCGGATTTCTCCCTGAACCCCCGAGACTACTACCACCAAAAAAGCCTCATTGTCATTGCCAACCCCAACGCCCCCACAGGCCTTGCCCTCACCCCCGGGGAAATCCAGGGGATTCTGGACACCAATCAGGACAGCCTGGTGGTGATTGACGAGGCCTATGTGGATTTTGGGGCAGAAAGCTGCTATCCTTTGCTTTCCCAATACGAAAACCTCTTGGTGGTGCGGACCTTCTCCAAGTCCCGGTGCCTGGCTGGGGGTCGGCTGGGCTACGCCCTGGGAAACCCGTCAGTCATTGCCGACTTGGAACGGCTGAAATTCTCCACCAACCCCTATGCCCTCAACCGCCTGACCTTGGCCCTGGGGGAGGCCACGGTGGCAGAAGAAGCCTACTACCAGAAAATCTCCCGGAAGATTCAAAAAACCCGGGAAAATACGGAAAAAGCCCTGAAAAGCCTGGGATTTCTGGTGATTCCCAGCCTGGGCAACTTCCTCTTTGCCCGCCGCCCCGGCATTTCCGGGGAAAATCTTTATCAGAGCCTCAAAGAAAAAGCCATTCTGGTGCGCCACTTCCCCCAGGAGAGAATCGGGGAATATGTTCGCATCACCATCGGCACCGATGAACAAATGGAGAAACTCACCGCCGCATTGGAGGAGATTTGCCATGAGAACAGCCCAGATTGAACGAAACACCGCAGAGACGAAAATTTCCCTTGCCCTTACCCTGGAAGGAACCGGGAAAAGCCAGGTAAAGACCGGCTGCGGCTTTTTGAATCATATGCTCACCCTCTTTGCCGCCCACGGTGGCTTTGACCTGAGCCTTACCTGTGAGGGGGACACCTGGGTGGACGACCACCACACGGTAGAGGATGTGGGCATCTGCCTGGGGAAGGCCTTTTCCCAGGCGGTGGGGGACAAGCGGGGCATTGCCCGGTACGGAAACTGCATCCTCCCCATGGACGAGGCCCTGATTCTCACCGCCGTGGATGTAAGCGGGAGAAGCTGCCTTTGCAGTGCCCTTACCTTCCCCACGGAGAAAATCGGCAGCTTTGACACCCAGTTGGTGCAGGAATTTTTCCTGGGGTTTGTGCGGAATTTCCCCATAGCTCTCCACATTCGCCAGCTTGCCGGGGAGAATTCCCACCACATTGCAGAAGGGGCCTTTAAATCCCTGGCCCGGTCTCTCCGGGCGGCACTGGTGGTGCAGGGGGACAAAATCCCCTCTACCAAGGGGGTGCTGGAATGATTGGGATTGTGGATTACGGCGTGGGAAACCTCTTTTCCCTCACCTGTGCCCTCCGTTCCCTGGAAGTAGAGGTTACCGTATCCCGGGAGCCGGAGACCTTGCAAAAGGCCGATTCTCTCATTTTGCCTGGGGTGGGAGCCTTCGCCGGAGCCATGGAAAAGCTGAGAAATTCAGGGCTTGACCAGGTGGTAAAGGAACAGACAAAAGCCGGGGTGCCCCTGCTGGGGATATGTCTTGGGATGCAGCTGCTGTTTTCCGAAAGCCTGGAATTTGGCCGCCACCAGGGTCTGAATCTCCTGCCGGGACAGGTGGTGCCCATGGAAGGCCGGCTTCCCCAGGGGCTGAAAACCCCCCACATGGGCTGGAACCGGCTCCATCTGGAAAAGCAGGACAGCCGCCTTTTAGCCGACACCCAGGAGGGGGATTTTGTCTACTTTGTCCACTCCTACTACGCCCAGGGCTGCGGCAAGGCTCTTGCCGCCACCACGGATTACGGAATCCCCCTGACGGCGGCGGTGGAGCAGGACAACATTTTCGGATGCCAGTTCCACCCGGAAAAAAGCGGCCCCGCCGGGCTGCGGATTCTCAGGAGTTTTGCAAGACTGACAGAAAGGAAGATGGTCTGTGATTCTTTATCCTGCCATTGATTTATACGATGGAAAAGCGGTGCGGCTGTTCCGGGGGGACTACGGACAGATGACGGTCTACAGCCACCACCCGGAGGAACTGGCAGAGGCTTTCCGGGAAGCCGGTGCCACCCATATGCACCTGGTAGACCTGGAAGGGGCCAAAGCCGGAAGCCCCCAGAACCTTCCCTTGATTCAAAGGCTCATAAAAGCCTTCGGAGGCTTTACCCAGGTAGGGGGCGGCATCCGCTCCATGGCAACTCTCGCAAGCTGCCTGGAAGCCGGGGCAAACCGGGTGATTTTGGGCACCGCCGCTGTCACCGACCGGGCATTTCTCCAGGAAGCCCTGGGTGCCTTCGGGGAGAAAATCGCCCTGGGGATGGACTTGCGGGATGGCTTTGTATCCATCCGGGGCTGGCAGGAGAAAACCCCCTACCCGGCAGATACATTTCTTCGGGAAATGGAGGATTTGGGGGTCAAAACCCTGATTTGCACGGACATTTCCAAAGACGGTGCCATGTCCGGCACCAACCGGGAGCTGTACGCCCGGCTGTCCCAGAACTTTTCCGGGAATCTCATCGCCTCCGGGGGCGTCAGCACCTTGGCAGACATTGCCGCCCTGAAGGAGATGGGCCTCTCCGGGGCCATTGTAGGGAAGGCCTACTACTCCGGGGCCATTGACCTTACCGAAGCACTGGAGGTGGCAGGATGATTACCAAGCGGATTATTCCGTGCCTGGATGTGCGGGACGGCCGGGTGGTGAAGGGGCAGAACTTCCAGAACTTGCAGGATGTTGCCTCCCCGGTGGATTTGGGGCGGTTTTACTCCCAGGCCGGGGCGGACGAGCTGGTGTTCTACGACATCACCGCCTCCAGCGAAGGGCGGCGGCTCTTTACGGACATTCTGAAAGCCGTGGCCGGGGAGATTTTCATTCCCCTGACCGTAGGAGGCGGCATTGCCTCCTTGGAGGATTTTGACCGGGTGCTGAAAGCCGGGGCGGACAAGGTGAGCGTCAACTCCGCCGCCATCCGTGACCCGGAGCTCATCTCCCGGGCAGCTCAGCGGTACGGCAGTCAATGCGTGGTGCTGTCGGTGGATGTGAAACAAGCAAATGGTCAGTACCGGGTCTTTGCCAAAGGCGGCCGGGAGGATACGGGCTTGGATGCCCTTTCCTGGATTGCCCAGGGGGAAGCCCTGGGCGCCGGGGAGATTGTGGTAAACTCCATGGACACCGACGGAGTGAAGCAGGGCTTTGACCTGCCCCTTCTGGAGGCGGTGTGCAAGGTCACGAGCCTGCCGGTAATTGCCTCGGGAGGCGCCGGGTGTGCAGAGGACTTCCTCCGGCTGTTTGAGGCGATTCCCCAGGTAGACGCCGGACTTGCCGCCTCGGTGTTTCACTACGGCCAGGTGAAAATCCCGGAACTTAAGCGCCTTTTGGCGGAAAATCATATTTTGGTGAGGTAAGAGCCATGGTAAAACCGGAAGAACTGAAATTCGATAAAAAGGGTCTGATTCCTGCCATTGTGGTGGACAGCGCCACAAAGCAGGTGCTGACCCTGGCCTACATGAGCCGGGAGAGCCTGGCAATCTCTTTGGCAGAAAAGCGCACCTGCTTCTTCAGCCGCTCCCGAAACTGCCTGTGGCGCAAAGGGGAGACCAGCGGCAACTATCAGGACATCGTGTCCATCACCGCCGACTGTGACAAAGACGCCCTGGTGGTGGAAGTCACGCCTCAGGGCCCTGCCTGCCACCTGGGCACCCACTCCTGCTTTACAAATCCCCTGGTGGAGGCAGAAAACCCGCCTTTCTCCACAGATAACCTCTACGCATTGCTCCAGCAGCGGAAAAAAGACCTGCCGGAGGGCTCCTACACCACCTACCTCTTCCAGAAGGGTCTTGACAAGATTCTGAAAAAAGTGGGAGAGGAATCCACCGAGGTGATCATCGCCGGAAAGGCCCGGGACAAGGGAGAGACCATCTACGAGATTGCGGACCTCATGTATCATACCCTAGTGCTGATGGTGGAAGCGGGCATCACCCCGGAGGAAATCCGCCGGGAGCTGGCTTCCCGCCACATCATCGACCACAAGGTAAAGCAAGAAAAAATGACTGCGGGGTCTGATGCAAAACAGATGTTCTAAAAAGGAAGAAAAAGCGAGGAAGAGTCCCAAATTTTCGGGTTCTTCCTCGCCTTTTTCATTTCCATCCATCTAAAACATAGGTATTTTCCAAAAAGCACATTTTCCCAGAAAACGCACCCGCCCATAGCTCCCTCCGGGAGGGAGCTGCGGCGAGTCGCCGCTGACAATGCGCACGGCAACTTTCTGCGATTCGTTACTTCCCTGACCCGCCCGGTATCGATACCGCACCCAAAGGCTCCCTTGTGAAAGGGAGCTGGCAAAAATCTTTGATTTTTGACTGAGGGATTTCACAGAAGGCACCATCGAATTGCGAAAGTCCAATGTGGAAAGGGTCAAGCCCCATAGCTCCCTCCGGGAGGGAGCTGTCACCGCAGGTGACTGAGGGAGCCTGCGGGCAGTAAGCTGACGGTCTGCTTTTGGGGCGGTACTTACTCATAGGTATCAATACCCTATACCGATTTTACCGGGTACTTTCATCCCATCGGCACAGGAACCCTGACACCTCTGGGGAGGTACCACCCCTATCCTTGAAATTGGCTATGCGCCCGATGGCTCCCTCCGTCTTGGGGCTGCGCCCCAAGACACCTCCCTCCCGGAGGGAGGTATTGCGGCGTGCCGCCGCTGTCAATGCGTGCAAGGTACGGTTGTTTTCCTTTCCTATTCTGCTCGGTAACGATACCGGGTGGGTCAGGGAAGTAACGACACCTGGCTTTTTATCCCCAGCCTTGGATTGTGGACAGCATTTCCTCCACGTCCAGCACCCCCAGGGCAAAGCCCTTTCGCACCAGTTCCTCCGGCAGGTACTCATCGTACTTGTCAAACACCGGCAGCTCCTTGGGGTATACCAGCTCCAATGGGTCAATGGGTTTGGCGGCTTCTTCCGCTACAATCCGGTAGAAGTCCTCCAAAGACACACTCATGGTAAACTGCATATAGTAGGGCCGGGCGGAGTCGAAGTTTTTAAGCCCCAGCCGATTCCCACACTTGATTTTCAGAAACCGCTCCATAGCCAAAAAAGCATAGGTTCCCACCCAGGGAAGCAGACACCACATCCGTCCCCCCAGGGAAATCATGGGGCTGTCGGTGGTTCCTGCCTGGGAGGCGGTATACCGGGCCTGCCCCAGCCTTGCCACGGCGTTTTTCATCAGGTAGGGGTACCGGGTGTCCTCCTGCAAGACCTTTCGCATTCGTTTCAACACCCGGGTGTGCAAATCCCCGGGGCACTCCCCAAAGTAAGCGGGAATCCGGCCCTTGACCTGCTGGCAGTACACCAAGTGCCGCTTGTGGTCCACGTCCAGCACCTCCCACACGTGGCCGGCGATGGCCACCTTCTCCCCCACAGGAGGGGGCTGGACCACCGTGCCCAGCTCCTGGGACTCGCATCGGACGGTGTACTCCTCGCTTTCCACAAACACGCCGTAAAACTTAAAGGAGTTCACCACCCGCTCTCCTGCCAGGCCTACAATGAGACCCCCCTGCTCCGTCTGCTGGATATGGTCGGTGGCAAGCAGGTGGCGCAGAAGCACCTTGTAATCCTCCTGGCTTACCCGGTGGAAATAAGGCAGGGTCAGCACCCGGTCAGCCAAAGCCGCCGGGGACAGCTCCCCGCAGGAGGCCAGGGTGGACATGGTCTGATGGTACAGTAGGCTGTAGGGCAGCCGGTTCAGCCGGGGCGGCTCGCACCACCGCTCCTGCAAATACAGCTGAACCAGGGCAATGCCTTGCAGCAGCTTCCAGGGGATGGTGGAGGGAAGCATAGCCCGTACCTCCGGCTCGTCCTCCCGGATGACAAACCACATCTCCGCCGGAGCGTCCCGCCGCCCGGTTCTGCCCATCCGCTGTAAGAAGGAAGAGACCGTCCAGGGGGCATCAATCTGGAATGCCCGTTCCAGCCGTCCAATGTCAATCCCCAGCTCCAAAGTGGCGGTGGTGACGGTGGTCAGGTACTGGGAATCGTCCTTCATCATGGCCTCGGCGGTCTCCCGGTAGGAGGCTGAGAGGTTTCCGTGGTGGATGAGGAACCGATCCGGCTCGTGATTCATTTCGCAGTACTGCCGCAAGGTGGTGGTGACGGTTTCGCACTCCTCCCGGGAGTTGACGAACAGCAAACACTTCTTCCCCCGGGTGTGCTCGTAGATGTACCCCAGCCCCGGGTCGGCGTTCTGGGGGGCGGTGTCGGTCTTTTCCTCCAATACCTCCATAGCCTCCGGGATGTCCTTCCCCTCGGCGGCCTGGACGTCCTTCACGAAGAAGTGCTCCATGCTCAGCCGCCAGGGACTGCCCGGAGCCTGGATTTTGGGAATCAGGGTCTGCCGCCCGGTGCCCAGAGCCAGAAAAGCCCCGGTGCCCTCCGGGTCCCCCACCGTGGCGCTGAGGCCAATCCGCCGGGGATTCACCCCCGCCAGACGGCTCAGCCGCTGGATCAGGCACAGGGTCTGACCGCCCCGGTCTCCCCGGAGAAGGGAGTGTACCTCGTCAATCACCACAAACCGCAAATCCCCAAAGAGCTTGGGGATGGCGGCGTGCTTGTGAAGCAGCATAGCCTCCAAGGATTCCGGGGTGATCTGCAAAATCCCCGAGGGGTGCTTCATGAGCTTTGCCTTGTGGCTCTGGGCCACATCCCCATGCCAGTGCCACACCGGGATGTTCCCCTCCTCACAAAGCTCCGTCAGCCGGGAAAACTGGTCGTTGATGAGCGCTTTCAAAGGCCCAATGTAGATACAGCCCACGGATGTGGGGGGATTCTGGTAGAGCTGTGACAAAATGGGGAAAAAGGCCGCCTCGGTTTTCCCGGAGGCAGTGGAGGCGGTAAGGAGGACATTTTCCTCCGTGTGAAAGATGGCCTCCGCCGCCGCCACCTGAATGGCCCGGAGGTTCTGCCAGTTGTGGCGGTAAATATAATCCTGAACAAAAGGGGCATACAGGTCAAAAACAGCCATTTTTTCCTCCTTTTTCATTTAAGGAACCCTTCCGCAAGCCGCCGATACCGGGCACTGGAGGGGCAGTAACGATTTGCTGAAGATTGCCGTGCGAAATTGGCTGCGGGCACTGCCCGCAAATGTTAAAAAGAAATTTACAAATACCCCTTGCTTTTTTCCGGGGTTTGGGCTAT
>DVFK01000045.1 GCA_018713285.1 Candidatus Faecousia excrementigallinarum | reverse complement strand
AAATATACTGCTTATGGCAGCAGGAAATTGACATAGATTGCATAATTCGTTATAATGACTTTAACCACAAAAGATATGGGGGCGATTGCTGTGAACAAAAGACTTATCAGCCTGCTGCTTATCCTGTGCCTGGCTCTTTCCTGCTGGGGCTGTGAGAAAACGCCGGGGCCGGATTCCACCACCGGGACGGTTCCTGGGGAGACTACGGAGACCGGAGGGCAGGTAACCGTCCCCACTGGCTCGGAGGGAGCACCCCAGCCGGAAACCCAGGAGATGAACACCGCCCCGGAGACCTTCCCCTGTCCTGAAGAGAATATCCGTCCAGCTTATGTGGAGATGTTCGGCGCAGCAGCCTCCGGCAGTAACGGCTACTACTCCGGTAACAAGGCCCTGAAGTATACGGATATGGATTCCGGGAAAACCGTCTGGCTCTGTCCCCAGCCCGGCTGTATCCACCAGGATGAAAGCTGCCAGGCCTGGATGGGGTCAAGGGTATCCTATCTGTGTGATTACCGGGGTACCCTCTATGCCATAACGGAAGACGGGAATGGGGGCTATCTCTTTCTGACCAAAGACCCGGCCACCGGAGAGCGGAAGGTTCTGGAACACTGGGAGTCGGAAAACGAATACCAGTATTACAGCAATGTTGCGCTGGGAATTTTTGCCGACGGAAAATGCACCATTTCTGTCGAAAAAAGAATTGTTGCTCCGGAGGGTGGCAGCCGGGAGGAAGCCCACACCTACATCTACGACCTGGCTTCCGGAATCCAAGAGGAACTGCCCCAGGAATATACCGAGAACGGTTGGGGTATTGGAGGAATGTATGGGGATTTCCTGCTCCTTACCCATCGGGATGAGCTCATGACCGAGGAAGAATACGCGGAGTGGGGGGAGGACTTTTACGGTGGCATAAGCTACGAAGAATACCTGAAAAACCGTATTCCTTCTGAAATTCGCCTGTATAACCGCAAGACCGGGGAAACCAAGACCATTGCCTCCGAGGAGGAGGGGCTGATTCTCTCCGGCGACCCGGCGGTCCGTTACGGATATACCTATGTTTACCAAAAGGGCGACGACATCTGCCTTTATGATTTACAGACCCAGCAGGAGCAGGTGATTGTCACCATGGAGCGGGTCATCAACTTCTGGATTCTGGACCATAAGGTTTTTCTGATTCAGTCTTTCGACGGAAAGCCCGGTTCGGGATGCTACATCTACTTTATGGATATGGATGGAGGCCCTCTGTATCTGCTTCCCAACGGCGGCAGCACCGACGCTATGGAATTCGGTATCGTCGTTGAGGGCGATGGTTTCTTCATCGGAACCTATCACTCCGGTATGAGAGTCATTTCCAAGGCAGATTTCTACGCCGACCGCTACGACCAGGGCCGGGGGTACTGATTCTTAGCTTTCTCATTTCACCGTGACAGGGTGCCGCTTTCCGGCATCCTGTCACATTCCGTTTCCATTCCCGGCCTTTTGCAATGTGGAAAAGAAGCAAACATGGAAACTGCCGGAGCGGGAGAAGAAAGCAGAAAATAACCGGATTCAAATATATTTTTATTTCTTTGTCCTTTTTTGCAGATGTTGTGCGTTTCCATGGATGAAGATGATTTCATCCCTGAAAGCGAGATAGCAAAACAATACGAATTGGAAACAGAAACCAAAGGGGGAGCGGTATGGAACTGGAAATGCGGAACCTGACCAAGCACTATGGCAAGAAAGAAGCCCTGAAAGGGGTGAGTGTCACCCTGACGCCGGGCATTTATGGGCTGCTGGGGCCCAACGGCGCCGGGAAAAGCACCTGGATGAACATTCTCACCGGGAATCTCCGCCAGACCTCCGGGGAGATTTTCCTGGATGGGGAAAACATTTCCCATCTGGGGCGGAGCTATCGCCGTCGGCTGGGCTACTGCCCCCAGCAGCAGACCTTCTATCCCAGCTTTACAGCCCGGCGTTTTTTGTACTATCTGGCATCCCTGCAGGATATGTCCAGGGAGCAGGCCGGGGAGCGGATTGAATGGGCCCTTTCGGCGGTGGCTTTGTCGGATGTGGCCAACAAGCCCATCGGCAGCTTCTCCGGCGGTATGAAGCAGCGTCTGCTCATCGCCCAATCCCTCCTCCATGACCCGGATATCCTGATTATGGACGAGCCCACCGCCGGCCTGGACCCCCGGCAGCGGATTGCCATACGAAATCTCATTGGTGAGATTGCCCTGCACAAAATCGTGATGATTTCCACCCATGTGGTGCAGGATGTGGAGTACATCGCCAAGGAGCTGATTCTCCTTTCCCAGGGAGAGATTCTCCGCCAGGCTACCCCGCCGGAGCTTCTCCGGGAGCTGGAAGGACAGCTTTGGGAGGCAGTGGTGCCGGAGGCCCAGCTGAACGAGGTTTCCGCCTATGGCACGGTCTGCGGCCTCTTCCAGAAGTCGGAAGGAATCTGTGTTCGCCTCCTGGGAGAGAAGCCCCCAATCCCCTGTAAACCGGCGGAGCCCAACCTGGAGGATGTGTATTTGCGCTATTTCGGCGCAGGGGAGGGCCTATGAAGTATGAACTAAGTAAGGTCCTGGGCCAGAAAAAGCTGTGCCTCCTCCTGGCTCTCGTGGTGATTCTCAACGCCATTTTGTTCTACGGCCATTGCACTGACAATTCCAAGGGCTATGCTCTGGGAGATCTTCGGGAAGCTTATTCCCGGGCAGATACCTTGGAGCAGGAGCAGGCGGAGCTGGAAGAGAAAATGATGGAGTATCTTTTCAGCGATAGCGAGGACCATGCCGCTTATGAGGCCATCTCTGACCGGATGTATATCAACCGGGCAGCTCTGGAGCGCCTTCGCCAAGTCTGGGGATATGCCGAGTACCGGGAGTCCCTGGTTGCTGAGGCTCAAATCAAGCAGATGCTGGGCCTGTTCCAGGAGGGCTTTCCCACCAATTCCCTGATGAAAGGGGCGGCGGTGTATGAAGCCCTGGCCCATGTCCAGCCCCAGGGGGTCTTTCTGGGAAGCGCCGAGGCCCTCCTTGGGTGGAAGCTGACGGATATGCTGATGCTGGTTTTCGTCCTGGCAGCAGGTCTTATCCTCTTTACTTATGAAAAGCGGCTGGGTCTGACCCGGCTGACCCGCCCTTCCTACCACGGTATGGGCAGGCTCTACCTGCGAAAGGTCCTGGCAGCGATTACGGTGACCGCCGCCGGCTTTGTGCTGCTCTACGGCGGCAACCTGGCGGTGGCAGGGGGCGTGTTGGGCTTTGACAATCTGGGGGTTCCTGCCCAGAGCCTTTACGGCTATGCCGCCTGTCCCTATGACATCTCTGTGGGGAGCCTGCTGGACCAGACCTTTTTGTGGAAATTTGCCTGGGCTTTGGTGTGCCTTCTGGTGGTGATCTGCGTTTGCGTGTCTACCCCGGAGCCGGTGCTAGCCGGGGCAGTCCTGGCAGTGCTGGGCGGGGTGGCTGCCTGGATGAACGGAACCACCAGCCTGTGGCTCCGGAACCTGAGCCTGTGGCACCTTTCCGGCATGGAAAAGCTGTACCAGGGTGCAGTGTATCTGAATCTCTTTACTTACCCCTTGGACAGACTCCTGGCGGCCGGCGTATTTTTCCTGGTGGCAGGGGTTGGGGCCTATTTCCTGGGCCTGGCCTTCCACTGCCGTCTTTTGGCTGTGGGAGCCCGGGAGCTGCGGCTGCCGGGGCTGCCCCGTCTGGGAGGCCATACCCGCCTCTTTTCCCATGAGGTCAGCAAGGCTCTGGGAATGCAGAAAGGGGCCTGGATTCTTCTGGCATTGCTTGCCTTGCAGCTTTATACCTACTCCAATGTCTCCACTTTCTACAGTCAGGATGAGGTGTACTACCGCTCCTATTCCCGGCAGCTGATGGGATTGCCCACCCCGGAAAAGGCGGCCTTTTTGGAGCAGGAGGCAAAGCGGCTGGAGGATCTGGCTGCCCAGCTGGAGGAGATGGCGGAGCGTTTTGGCGGGGACTCTTTCCAGTTTTCTCAGGCATCCCAGACCATCCGGGACCAGCTGGATGCTCAGCTCCCCTTCCAGGATGCCCAGGACCAGTATAACAGTTTGCGCCCCGGCCAGTCCTACCTGTACCAGACGCCTTATACCCGCCTTTATGGGCCGGAGGCACCCCGGGAGAATCTTCTGAATCTGGGGAAGCTCCTGTTTGCCCTGGCTCTGGCGGCGGCAGGAATCTTTGCGGTGGAGCGGGAAACCGGCGTGGGAATTTTGCAGAAAACCGCCGGAAAAACCAAACGGATTGCCTTGTTTAAGGGCATCTGGCTGGCAATGTGGTCAGCCCTAGCGGTGCTGGCAGTCCAGCTGCCCCGATACTGGGGGGTGTTCCGGGCCTTCGGAGGTCTGGACCTCTCCGCCTGGGCCAACAGCGCCCAATGGCTGACCCAAGTGCCCGACGGCATCACGGTGCTGGGCTGGATGCTTCTTACCTACCTGGGCTGGACTGCCCTTACCTGGGCAGCGGCCGCCTTAGTGTGCTGGATTTCCCGGAAAAGTACCAACACGGTCTTTGCCGTCCTCATCTCCCTGGCAGCCCTGCTCCTTCCGGTAGGTGCAGCCCTGCTGCTGATGTAAACGAAAAGTTTCCCCAGGTCAGGTTTTCAGCCCTGACCTGGGGAAGTTTCTATATTTGCCGCTTTTTCCGCAAGGTCACAGATTTCCTCTGTGGCTCTGGGGTTACTGTACTGGCGCTGGCGAACCTGCATGGTCTTGGCACTGATGGGCTGAGCCAGCTGCACCAGAGCGTCCTCCAGCTGGCTCCAATGGGTGTCCACCGCCAGGCTCATGCCCCTCTGGGCGAAATATTCCATGTTGCGGATTTCGCAGCCGGGAATGGGGGCAATGTGGATGAGGGGAATCCCCATCACCGCCGCCTCCGTGGAGGAGAGCCCGCCCGGCTTGGACAGATATACGTCACAAGCCCGCAGATAGGCTGCCATTTTATTGGTGCTGGCAAGAAGGGAAATCTGGCCCTGCCTACCGAATTTCTTTTCCAGCCGGGTAAGGAGTGCCTGGTTGTTGCCGCAAATCACAATCAGGTGGTGCTGGGGATGCTTTTTCAGATACCGGGAGAGCTTTCCCACCGCCTTTTCAATCTGACCGCAGCCGATGCTGCCCCCGGACAAAAGAATATAATGCTTATCCGCCTCCAGCCCCAGACGGCGCTTGGCCTCCTCCCGGGAAAGGGGTTCCCGGAAGGCCCGGCGTACCGGGATCCCCGCAGGAACCAGCTTGTCCGAGGGAATCCCCCGGCGGATAAAGTCTTTTGCCATGTCAGAGCCGGGAATCACATAGTAGTCACAGTCCGTCTCCTCCGTAAAGGGGATGCACACATAGTCCGTGGCAATGAATATCTGAGGGGGGAGGGCAACGCCCTTCCGTTTCATATGGGTCAGCATCTGGGCAGGGAACAGGTGGGGCATGATTACCACATCAAAGTGGTGATTCTGAAAATACGCCCGCATGGTTCCAAACATTGCCTTGTTCACCGCATACACCGGGGAGTGGACCGGCAGTTTCCGGTAGCCGTCCCCCAGCTTATAGAGAAAGCCGAAAAAATGGGGAGCCTTCTGGGCGGTTTTGATATAGCCGTTTCCCACCAGTTTGCCCAGGCTGTCCCCTGCCAGGGTGTAGGGGTCCAGCATGGTGACCTGATGCCCCCGCCGCTCCAACTCCTCTTTCACCGCAGCACCGGCGGCATTGTGACCGCCGCCGGTGCTGCAGGACAGAATCAATGCGTCCATAGAAGTTTTACCTCCATAGCGTTCTTTTCCTCCCGGCTGGTAAACATCCGGAAGCCGATTCCCAGACAAATCAGGGAAAAACCGGTAATGATTGCCGTGTTATGGGCAAAAAGCAGCAGGGCTGCTTCCGTGCAGACATAGGCGGCAATGGTGCGGTAGTAGTTGGGGGAAATCCGCAGCACCAGAGAGAAGAACAGGAAAAACAGAACCATATATGTGAGGGGCAGTCCGTTGGGGAGCAATGCCAAAAGACAGCCGAAGGTGGTGGCAATGCCCTTGCCTCCCCGGAAGTGAGCAAAAACCGGAAACACATGACCCAACACCGGTGCTGCCATCACAAAGCCCAAAGGCGGACCGGAGCCGGTGCGCAGATAGAGAAACACCGGCACAAAGCCCTTCAGTAGGTCACACACCAGGGTGAGCAGACCGCAGAGAACCCCGCCATTGCGAAAGGCATTGGTGGTGCCGGGATTCTGGTCAGGGGCATCCTGGGTGATGTCCTTTCCGGCCACAACCTTGCCCCAAACCCGGGCAAAGAGAACGCTTCCCAGCAAATAGCCCAGCAGAATAAAGCACAAATCGCGGAACATACCTTTTTCACCTCTTAATTATCTGATACGCTTAGTATACCTTCCCACTTGCAATTCAATTTCAACTTCACCTCAACAATTGTTGAAAAACAAATTCCGGTCAGATCCTCTGACCGGAATTTCAGCGTGTCAAAAAACTTTTTGACACGCTGCCAGACTGTCAAGAAAGGCACAAAGACAAGCAAACGCTGCCCGTCGGCGTACATGGAGTACGGTAGGACGGCGTTTGCGCAGTAAGGCAAAAGCGTTGCAAAGCAACATTTTTCGCTTTTATTGGGAGAACCACACCTGGTATTCTTTCCAATCCTCCAAAGAGGAAAAAAGCCCGTTTTCTTTTGCTTTTGCCGGTTTGGGACTTTATTGACAGTCTGAAATCCCGGTCAGATTTTCTGACCGGGATTTTTACCCTTGATATGTGTGAATGATATTTTTTGCAACCTGGGCTTTGGAGATGCGCAAATCCATAGCCTGCTTTTCAATGTACCGGTGGGCGTCAGACTCTGACATTCCCAGGGTTTCAATCAAAAGCCACTTTGCCCGGTTTACCAGGCGGATTTCTTCCATTTTCTGTTCCACGGAGAGCTGTTTTTCCTCCATCTGCCGCAGCCGTTCCCGGGTGGCACACAGTACCCCCAGGGTCTGGGTAATCATCTGAGAACTGGTGGGCTTGGGCAGGGTCAGCACCCCGTAGGAAAGCACTTTGGCGCTGGTTTCCGTGTATCGGTCGTTCTTTACCAGCAGCAGTACACCGGCGGTTGTGTTGCTGCTCACATAGCAGGCAAGACCCAGACCAAAATCGTCGGAAAGCGGCGTGTTGATGATCACAATGTCATAGCTGCTCTCTGCCAGCAGCCGCTGGGCTTCACCGGAACTTCTGGCATATACCACAGGATAGTAGTCCGTGGGCGGAAGCAAAGGCGCCATGGAGGTGCCAAAGCTTTCGGTGGAGGAAACCACCAATACACAATAGGTCTTTTCCTGAAATACCATGACGCCCCTCCTTTCCCTGGAATCGATTGTCTTAATGCCGCTGACAATAGGCATCCATTACCTTCTGGGGAAGGTAACGGCGAAGGAAGTCACTCTCCCGGGCCACTTCCATGGCCTCCGTAAGAGAAACCGGGAGTTTTCCATACCCTTCCAGGGCCTGGGGAGAGGCGGTAAGCAGGTTAAAATCCGCCGGCTCCGGCAGGGGCAGCTTCCGGGCAATGCCCTGAAGTCCGGCATAGATGAGCAGGGCATAGGCAAGATAAGGGTTGGCCTGGGGGTCGGGAGAGCGAAGCTCCGCCCGGATACGCCCGGAGGGGGCGGCGGGAATCCGAATCAGTTGGGAGCGGTTTTCCCGGGACCAGGAGATATAACCCGGCGCCTTGTCACAGCCCAGACGGGCATAGGAGCCAGCAGTGGGATTGAGGAACAGGGTAATATCCCGGATTTTGTCCATGATACCCGCAATCACATGGCCCAGGGTCTCTTCTCCCTGTCCGCCGGATACGGAAATATTGATGTGCATACCGTTGCCGTCTTTTCCCGGCAGGGGTTTGGGAGAAAAGTCCGCAGCCAGGCCGTTGCGGTAAGCAACAGTCTTTACCACGGTGTGAAAGGTCACTGCCTGGTCTGCGGCGGTAAGGGGCTCGGAGTAACGGAAATCGATTTCGTTCTGACCCGGGCCGCTTTCGTGGTGGGAGCTTTCCGGGGCAATGTCCATCTGCTCCAGCATGAGGCAGATTTCCCGGCGGATGTTCTCCCCCTTATCCTCCGGGGCAATATCCATATAGCTGGCGTTGTCGTAAGGCTCCTTGGTGGGGCAGCCCTTCTCATCCAGCTGGAACAGGTAGAATTCCATTTCACTGCCGAAATCAAAGTGATAGCCTGCCTCCCGGGCGCAGGCAATGGCCTCCTTCAGAATCCGCCGGGTGTCGCATTCGAAGGGGGTTCCGTCGGGATAGGTCACATCGCAGAACATCCGCACCACCTTTCCCTGCTGGGGCCGCCAGGGCAGCTGAACCAGGGTGGAGGCGTCGGGATGGAGAAACAAATCCGAACGGATTTCTCCCCCAAAGCCGGAAATGGCGGAGGCGTCGATGGCGATGCCGTGGGCGAAAGCCTGGGGCAGCTCACTTGCCATAATGGCCACATTCTTCTGCTTGCCGAAAACGTCGCAGAAGGCCAGCCGGATAAACTTGATGTCCTCCTCGGCCACATATTCCAATACCTCAGACGGCGAATATTTCATAGAACCCCTCTTTTCTTAGTTGCTGACATACATCTGGTGATAGGGATTTTGACTGTCCGGTACCACCAGGGTGAAAGGTGTGCTGCAAATTTTCTCATAATCCTCCCCAAACAGCTGGGCAAAGGTTTGAAGATACGGCAAAATTTCCTCCATATCCCGGGCCGTGGCAGCCCGGGGGGCAACCTGCTCCGGGAACAGGACGTTTTCACAGGCGGAGCGGATAAACAGCTTTCCGCCATGCATTCCGGTGCAGGGGAAGTTCCGAACGATGGGCTCGGTGCTTTCGGTCAACCCCAGCACAATGAGGATTCCGCCGGCCTGATACTCTCCCAGAAAGCTGCCGGTTCTGCCTCCCACCACAATCACCGGGAACTTATCTCCGTAGGCCTTCATATGCACACCGGTGCGGTAGCCCGCATCTCTCCGGACATAGATTTCCCCGCCCCGCATGGCATAGCCTGCCGTATCTCCCAGGCTTCCGTGGACCACAATCCTGCCGGCGTTCATGGTGTCTCCCACTGCGTCCTGGGCATTTCCCAGCACCTCGATGTTGGCACCGTTGAGGTAAGCTCCCAGGGCGTTGCCGGGGGTTCCCTGGATGCGGATGTGCTTTTCCCCCATACCTGCCCCCAGGAATCGCTGCCCACAGCAGTTTTCCAGGAAAACATCTTCCCGGCAGCTGCGGATTTTTTCGTTGAGCTGCTGATAGCTGAGCCCCGATGCATCCATATGAATCATTTTAGCATACCTCCGATTTTTTTCAACCAAAAGATTGGCTTATTCCCCTGCGTGGCGGATTCCCAGAATTTCCAGTTCCTTTCCGGTCAGTCCCAACCCCCGGAGCATACTGCGGTTTCCCCGGAGGGCTTCGATGGCGTTGATGCCCATGCCTCCCATCATTTCCTTGATTTCCTGCTTCCAGGCGGTAAGCAGCCGCACCAGCCGCTGAGCACCCTCCTGGGGATCCAGTCTGGCGGTGAGCTCCGGCAACTGGGTGGCAATTCCCCAGTTGCACCGGCCGCTGTGGCAGGAACGGCACAGGTGACAGCCCAGGGCCAGCAATGCGGCGGTGCCGATGTAGCAGGCGTCCGCACCCAGAGCGATGGCCTTTACCACATCCGCCGAGGAACGGATGCCGCCTCCTGCAATGAGGGATACCTGATTGCGGATGCCCTCGTCCCGCAGCCGCTGATCCACCGCAGCCAGGGCCAGCTCAATGGGAATGCCCACATTGTCCCGGATGCGGGTGGGGGCTGCCCCGGTGCCGCCCCGAAAGCCGTCGATGGCAATGATGTCCGCACCGCTGCGGGCAATGCCACTGGCAATGGCGGCAATGTTGTGAACCGCAGCCACCTTCACGATAACCGGCTTTTGGTAACCTGTGACCTCTTTCAGGGAGCAGACCAGCTGCCGCAAATCCTCGATGGAGTAAATATCGTGGTGGGGGGCAGGGGAGATGGCGTCCGTTCCCCGGGGAATCATCCGGGTTTTGGACACATCCTCTCCCACCTTGTTTCCGGGCAGATGACCGCCTATGCCGGGCTTTGCACCCTGGCCCATTTTGATTTCAATGGCAGCGCCTGCGTTGAGATAGTCCGGGTGTACCCCAAACCGTCCAGAGGCCACCTGAACAATGGTGTTGCTTCCGTAGCGGTAAAAATCCGGGTGAAGGCCTCCTTCTCCCGTGTTGTAGAAGGTTCCCAGACGTTCGGCAGCCTCTGCCAGACTGGCGTGGGCGTTGTAGCTGATAGAGCCGTAGCTCATGGCGGAAAACAGCACGGGAATCTCCGGCTCCAACTGGGGCGGCAGATTCCATTGGAGCTTGCCGTCCTCCCCTCGCTGAATTTTCTCCGGCTTCTTCCCCAGAAATACCCGGGTTTCCATAGGCTCCCGAAGGGGGTCCACCGAGGGGGTGGTCACCTGGGAGGCGTTGAGGAGAATCCGGTCCCAGTATACCGGCAGGGGATTGGGATTTCCCATGGAGGAGAGCAATACGCCTCCGGTTTTGGCCTGGAGGTAAATCTCCTGGATGGTGCCGCAGCTCCAGTTCTCGTTTTCCCGGAAAAAGGGCGGAGATTTGAGAATTTTCAGGGCGTGGGTGGGGCAGAAGGCCACACACCTGCCGCAGTTTACGCACAGCTCCTCCCGGGAAGAAATCTGCTTTCCGTCTTTTTGGTAGAAGTGTACCCCATTTGCACACTCCTTCACGCAGATACCGCAGTTTACACACCGGGTGGGATTCCGGATGACTTCAAATGCGGGATACATATCGTCCATACCCATTAAAACGCACCGCCTTTCACCTGCACAATCACAGGCTCACCGCCTGTGGGATAAAATATCCGGTCCGGATTGGGCTCCATGACCCGGATGGCTGCTTCCTCGCTGGCAAGATACACCATATCCCCCTTTTCTGCTCCCACCAGACTTCTCAGTTTCAACCGGTCATTCAGGGCCATTAGCCCTCCTTCATAGGCAAGGACAATGGAAAAGGGTCCGGTGACCAGAAAACCGGAGAACATGGTGCGAAGGTAAGAAAGCTGCTTTTGTTCTTCCGGACTTTTCCGGGAGATGGTGGTAAAGAAGGGAGCAGCCATCACCTGGGCCAGCTCCTGCAAGGCAAGACCCTGCTTTCGCAGCAGATAGTCGGCAATGTAGGTGATTACCTCCGTATCTGTCTGGAGGGTGCAGCGGTAGCCGTACATCTCAATGGAGCGGCGGTTGGCGTCATAGGAGGAGATTTCTCCGTTGTGCACCACGGTGTAATCCAGCAGGGCAAAGGGATGGGCACCGCCCCACCAGCCGGGGGTGTTGGTAGGGTAGCGGCCGTGGGCCGTCCAGCAGTAGCCCTTATAGTCCTCCAGCCGGTAAAACTCTGCCACATCCTCTGGATACCCCACCGCTTTGAATACCCCCATGTTCTTTCCGCTGGAAAAAACATAGGCTCCGGAATTTCCGCCGTTGATTTCCATTACCAGCCGGGCAATCAGCTCCCGTTCATCCACTTGCAGCCGTTTCAGGACGGATTGGAGAGGGACGGCAAAATACCGACAGATCAGGGGCACCTGAGTAATGGCCTCTATGGCGCTGGTAGGTATCGGCTCCTGGTGGACAATGTCCAGGGATTCCCGGAGCAGGCTTTCGCATTCCTTCCGGCAGCTTTCTCCGGGATAGAAGATGTGCAGAGCGAAAAAGTCCTTATACTCAGGATAAATGCCGTAGCCGGCAAAGCCGCCGCCCAGACCGTTGGAGCGGTCGTGCATGGGCACCATGCTGGCGGCGATGGTTTCTCCGCTGATTTTCCTGCCCTCCCGGGAAATGAGGGCGGATATGGCACAGCCGGAGGGGATGCGAATCTGTCCTTCCAAATACTTCATGCTGACCAGCTCCCAAATAAAAATTGGGAGTCCCCGATGGGCAGAAAGACACTGTCCATGGGAACTCCCTTGTTCTTAAAATTTATTATAACCCACCGGCTTTCCCAGCGCAAGGGAAAGATAGCAAAAAAATAATCCCCTGAAAAAAAGAATTTTTTGCAGAATTACCAGTTGATTTTTGGGCTTTTCCGGGAGTATACTAAGCACAGTTGCGAGACACTGGCGTCTCGGAGGATTTTTCCTCTGGGGGCCAGTGTCTCTTTTTTTAT
>DVFK01000004.1 GCA_018713285.1 Candidatus Faecousia excrementigallinarum | reverse complement strand
AAAACGGGGGTAGGGGTTAACCCCCACCACCCCAGCCAAAGCGAAGGGTCAATCTTCCGATGGTTCCACCCGGGGGATTCTCAAGGGGGGGATAATTCGAGCGGGAGCGAGTTATCCCCCCCTTGAGCCGGCTTCTTTGCATACTTTCTTGCCGGAGCAAGAAAGTATGGCCCCGCTGGCAAGCGCTTGCAGAAAGCCGATTGGAGAACAAACCAAAAGGTTATAACCGGGTGACGATGACCACCAGCAAGTACCACCCCCAAAGCAAACCGTCAGCTTACCCCCCGCTTGCTCCCTCAGTCACCTGCGGCGCCAGCTCCCGACCGTCGGGAGCTATGGGCGGGTGCGTGATCCGGGGCTGCCAGGTTTTTCAGGGTGTCCCCGGTCAGGCGGTACACCGTCCAGTCGGTCATGGGCTCCGCCCCCAGGGACAGGTAAAAGTCAATGCTGGGCCGGTTCCAGTCCAGGCACCACCATTCCAGCCGTCCGCATTGCCGCTCCAGGGCGATGGCAGCCAGCTTTTTCAAAATGGCCTTTCCATAGCCCCTGCCCCGGTATCCAGGCTTGACATACAAATCCTCCAGGTAAAGCCCCGCCCGGCACCGGCTCGGAAGCCGCCAGCAGAGCCTTCCGGCTTTCAAACAGGTAGCCGCCCATGGCCAATTCCGGAAGCAGAAGAAGCTCACACTGGTTCTTCTCCAAAAAAGCCTCCGCCTTTTGAAGATTCGCCTCCCTGTCCCGAAGAACATCGTATTGCAAAAGGCCGACTTTCATGGTATCTCCCCTTTCAAAGGTTTTATGGAAAAGGCCCAGACCGGTTGGTCTGGGCCGTGGTTTTTAAGCCTGCCGGAACCGGGCCAAAAAGTCCCGGGTGGGCTGCTTCTGGGGATTTTCGAAAATCTCCTGGGGGGTTCCCTGCTCGCAAATGACCCCGTCGTTCATGAACACCACCCGGGTGCTCACATCCCGGGCAAAGGCCATCTCGTGGGTGACCACCAGCATGGTCATGCCCTCCTTTGCCAGCTCCTGCATGACGGAGAGCACCTCTCCCACCATCTCCGGGTCCAGAGCGGAGGTGGGCTCGTCGAAGAGAAGCACCTCCGGGTTCATAGCCAGAGCCCGGGCGATGGCCACCCGCTGCTTCTGACCGCCGGAAATCTGCCGGGGCTTGGCGTGGATGTAGGGGGTCATGCCCACCTTATCCAGGTAGTACAGGGCAGTTTTCTCCGCCTCTTCCTTGCTCTTTTTCAGCACCTTCATCTGCCCCACCATGCAGTTTTTCAGCACGGACATATTGGCAAAGAGGTTGAAGGACTGGAACACCATGCCCACATGGGAGCGGTACTGAGCGGGGTTCATGGAGCTTACGTCCTCCCCGTGGTAGAAAATCTCCCCGGCGGAGGGGGTCTCCAGGAGGTTAATGCACCGCAGGAGGGTGGACTTACCGGAGCCGGAAGCCCCCAGAATGGAGGTCACGTCCCCTTTGTTTACGGTAAAGTCAATGTCTTTTAGCACCTGGTGGTCTCCGAAGGACTTGGAAAGATGCCGAACCTGTAAAATTTCCATATCAGCCCTTTCCTTTCTTCCGGGGCTTCTCCCCGGCAAATTCCTTGCTCCGCTCGTCGAAGTTGCTGCCCCGCTTGGGGTGGTTGTAAGTACCGGCGGTGAGGGTCAGACTGTCAACCTGCACCAGCTCGTAGTGGTCGGAGCCGTCCATCCGCTTCTCCACGAACCGCAGAATCACGGAGGCAATGAGGGTCAGGGTGAGGTAGCCCACCATTTCAATCACCGCAGAGGGGAAGTACAGCAGGTTCAGACCCACGATGCTATTGTGGGCGCCGAAGAACTCAATAAAGCCGATGACGGACATGACGGAGGTATCCTTGATGTTGATGATCAGGTTGTTGCCGATCTGGGGAATGATGTTCCGCAGAGCCTGGGGAAGAATCACCGCCGTCATGGTCTGGACATGGGTCATGCCGATGGCCTTGGCACCTTCCGTCTGGCCCGGGTCGATGGAGATAATGCCGCCCCGGACAGACTCTGCCATGTAAGCGCCGGTGTTGATGGACACCACGATGATGGATGCCTGCCAGATGCCCTCCAGACCCTTGAAGGCGATTTTCCCGTCGGTGAAGTAGGACAATCCGTAGAAGATGAACACCGCCTGCAAAATCATGGGGGTGCCCCGGAACACTTCCACATACACCCGGACAATGCCCCGGATCAGCCGCACCAGGCACCGCTTCCACAGGGGGTCCTGAGGCCGGCAGGGAATGGTGTTGAGAATGCCGCACACCAGGCCGATGACACAGCCGATGGCGGTGGCAACGAGCGCCAGAATGATGGTCTTTTCGATACCGGAGAGGTACAGGGGCCAGTAGTTTACCAGCAGTTTCCCAATGTCCTCTGCCAACTCTGCAAATTTATCCATGCCCGTCAATAGGCTCCTTCCTGTTTATCAGACCTTGGGCTGAATGGAGATGGCCTCATCCATCAGCTTGGTAAAGTCATCCTCGGTCATCTGGCTGAGAACTGCGTCGAAAGCGTCCTTCAGCTGGGTGTTGCCCTTGACCACGGAGATACCGATGTTGATTTCCCCTTCGGGAACCACGAAGTTGTCGTCGCTGCCGGAGAAGTCCAGAATCACCAGATCGTCATAGGTGGCGCAGGCGCCCCGGGCGGTGGGGATATCGGTGCAGATGAAGTCCACCGTGCCGCTCTCCACAGCCATGATCATGGTAGGGGCGTCGTCGGACTGGGGCATAATCTCGGCATTGGGAATCTGGGGCAGGCAGGAATCATACCAGATGGTAGCCTGCTGAGCGGTGCAGGTGCCGGAGAGCTGGGAGATGCCGGTGGCAGAGGCCAGAGGGGAATCCTTCTTGGTGACGCAGACGATGGAGGCGTAGAAGTAGGGGCCAGCCATATCCACCTCGGCAAGACGCTCATCGGTCATGGACTGTCCGGCAATGGCGGCATCGATGGTGCCGGCCTTCAAAGCAGCGGAGAGGCCGCCCCACTCCAGAGCCATGACCTCCAGCTCCCAGCCGTACTTCTCACAGAACTTCTTGGCCATCATCACATCGTAGCCGTTGGCGTAAGCACCAGGCTGGTTCACGATGGGCACAGCCCCGTTGGAATCGTCCATCTGGGTCCAGTTGTAGGGAGCGTAGACACACTCCATGCCCACGGTCAGCACACCGTCCTCCAGACCGGGGATGGCAGAGCCCTCCCCGGAAGGAGCGGTGGTCTCCTCCTCACCGCCGCCGCAGGCCGCCAGGGTAAACACCATCAAAAGGGCCAACATCAAACAAAACAACTTCTTCATAACTTTTCACCTTTCCTTTTTCCTTTTTCGGTCTCTCTTGGGAAGCTCCGGGGTTTTGGAGTTTCCGCACCTTTGGAAGCTCCGGGGAAATCCACAAGAGCTGGAATCCAGCCCCAGAGGATTTTTCTGGAGTTTCCGCACCTTTGGAAGCTCCGGAGAAATCAACAAGAGCTGGAATCCAGCCCCAGGGGATTTTTCTGGAGTTTCCGCAACGCAAAAAAATCGGATCGCTTTGTCAAGCGATCCGTCAGTTACAAAACCGAAAATGCGATGGGAACAGGCTCCGGTCATCACTGCAATCGATAGCGCTTCACAAAACTGTGACAGTCCGGCAGATATTCTCTGACGGCCCAGGCAAAGTGCAGCAGGCCTGCAACTTCCCTTCGGCGGTATCCCCTTTCCCCCGGAGCGGCTGCCTGGCCTTGCCCCGCGGTACTGATGAATCCCGCGCCTCTATCTGAGCGATTCAATTTTTGCGTATTATAGCACACCCATCTTCCCCTGTCAAGAACATTTTTTAATTTTCTAAAAATTTTACCCTCCACCTCTGTTGACAAGGCGGGGTTTATCTGATAGGATATTAGCCAAAATGAGGAAAGGAGAACCTTCTCAATTATGGACGACGGAGACAGTAGCGCCCCCGCTACCCTTTCGATACGCCCCGGTATCCAGGATTGGATGCGGCTTCACGCCCACCCCCGGAAATAATCCTCCGGTTTTGGGCTACATCTGATTCTGATTTTTATTACCGGGAGGAACTTACTTTGGATAATTCCATATTGTCAATGATTTTACTGCAGGTTGCTTTGATCCTGCTCAACGCAGTCTTTGCCTGTGCAGAGATTGCCGTGATTTCCATTAACGATGCCAAACTGGCAAAAATGGCCGCCGCCGGGGATAAGCGGGCGGTGCGCCTGGCCCGGCTCACCAGCCAGCCTGCCCGTTTTCTGGCAACCATCCAGGTAGCCATTACCCTGTCCGGCTTCCTGGGAAGCGCCTTTGCGGCGGAGAATTTCTCCGACCGGCTGGTGGAATGGCTCATTGGGCTGGGTGTATCCGTGCCTGCTTCCACCCTGGACGCCATCGCCGTGGTGATCATCACCCTGATACTGTCCTACTTCACCCTGATTTTCGGTGAGCTGGTGCCCAAGCGGCTGGCCATGCGTAAGGCAGAGGCCCTGGCTCTGGGGATTTCCGGACTGGTGTCCGCCATTTCCCGGATTTTTGCCCCCATTGTGTGGCTTCTGACCGTCTCCACCAACGGCGTCCTCCGGCTCCTGGGCATCGACCCCAACGCCGAGGAGGAGTCTGTCAGCGAAGAGGAGATTCGGATGATGGCGGACATGGGAACCCAGAAGGGCACCATCGACCAGGAGGAAAATGCCTTCATTCAGAATGTCTTTGAGTTCGACGACCTCACCGCCGGAGAGATTGCCACCCACCGCACAGAGCTGACAATCCTGTGGCTGGAGGAGCCCATGGAGAGCTGGGAGGCCACCATTCATACCAGCCGCCACACCCGGTACCCGGTGTGCGGAGAGTCTGCCGACGATGTAGTAGGCATCCTCAACGCCAAGGACTACTTCCGGCTGACAGACCGGAGCCGTGAGGCCGTCATGGCCCAGGCGGTGGAGCAGCCCTATTTCGTCCCCGACAGCGTGAAGGCGGATGTGCTGTTCCAGAATATGCGCAGCGGCAACCACCCCTTGGCGGTGGCGTTGGACGAATACGGCGGCATGACCGGCATTGTCACCATCAACGACCTGGTGGAGCAGCTGGTGGGCGACTTAGGAGAAGAAGGCTGCGATCAGAACGCCCCTGCTATGATTGAGAAGCTGGAGGGGGAAACCTGGAAAATCCGGGGCGATGCCCCCCTGGAGGATGTGGCCCAGGCCCTGGGCGTTCCCCTCCCCTGCCAGAGCTTCGACACCTTCAACGGTCTGGTGTTCGGCGCCATAGACACCATCCCCGAGGACGGAACCACCCTGGAGGTGGAAACCGCCGGCCTTGCCATCCAGGTGACCAAAATCCGAAACCACCAGGCAGCAGAAGCCCTGGTCCGCCTCCACTCCCCCACAGAACCTACTGCGGACTAAGCCCCATATACCCCACCCCGGCACCCTCCCAGGGCCTGCCGGGGTGTTTTATATTTCGGCCCCCCTATTCTATCTCCGTAACCTCATACCACCGATTCTGGGTCAAAGGGATTGGATTGCCCTGGGCATCATAGAATTCAAATCCGCCGCCGGGAATTACCAGGACGAAGGGTTCCCCCGGCTCCACATAGAACCGCTCCCCGGAAGCGCTCCGCACCTGGGCCACCTGCAAGGCATTCATGGAAATGAGGGCGACTTCGTCCCCATAGACAAAGGCCCGGAGGCTTTCCTTTATGGATGTGGATTTCCCCCCGTATCGGAACACAAAGCCGGGCTTTTCCCCTTTCTGGATATAAACCCCGAAGCTATAGTCCCCGGTTTCCCGGCAGAAGGCAATCCCGGCAGCAAGGTTTTCCCTCATGTCCGCCTCCACCTCCCAGCTTTCCCCAACGCCGGGATTTTTCCAGAGGTCAGAGGCAATGTCATTTTCTGTTTTCAGGGTTCCTGCCCCTTTTGTCACCGAAACAATCAGGCAAATGCCCACAATGGCCACCGCCGCCGCCAGCCCAAAAAGCACCCTGTGGGGGGGCGGCATCCTGGTATGTTTTTTCCCCGGCTCCCGGAAAACCCGGTTGATATGCCCTTTGTAGAGGAAAAAATAAAGGCCGCAAAGAAACACAGCGCCGCAAACCACCCCAAAGAAAATCATCAAAAGAGAAGTAAGTTCCATTTTCCGCCCCCCTATATCCCAAAAGATTCTTTGAACAGGTAGTAATAACTCCGGGTAACGTCCACCTTTTGCCCGTTGGCCATGGTGAGGACAAACTTCATGGAGAAGGTGGGGGAAATGGACGTTACCTTGTCCTTTGCAATCACCACGGAGTTGCTGATCCGCAGAAATTTCTCCGGCTCCAGCATCCCCAGAATTTTATACAGCCGTTGGGAAACCCCATAGCTTTTCCCCAGGGTACGAACCGACAGACTATGGCCAAAGGCTTCAATGAGCACAATGTCCTCCACCGGAAGAACCACCCGCTCCCCGGAATCCCCATCCCGAACCATCAGCCTGTCCGGATACCGGTTGTTTTCCGTCAGAACAAAATCCCCGTCCGCATCCACGGTAATTCCCCGCTGGGTCAGCAGTCTTTCCACTTCTGCATACCGCTCCCGGCTCACAGCCAATTTAATCTTCAAGCCGACTCCCCCTTTCCAGTGTCATTATAAGGGGAAGGCACGGGATATGCAAGGCAAAGGGCATACCTTACAACCAGGTGCGCATAACTTACACCAGAGCGCAAACCAAGTTCCGCCCCAGCGCCCTTCCCCATGCCCCAGGTATTCCACAGCAGGCACTTTCCCAAAAGTGCAAGCCAATGTGAAAAGGTACGCACCCCATAGCTCCCTCCGGGAGGGAGCTGTCACCGCAGGTGACTGAGGGAGCCTGCGGGCGGAAAGCTGACGGTTTGATTTTGGGGTGGTACTTGCCGGTGGGTATCGACACCCGGTTATAACCTTTGAGTCTGTTCTCCAATCGGCTTTCTGCAAGCGCTTGCCAGCGGGGCCTTCCTTTCTTGCCCCGGCAAGAAAGGAAGCAAAGAAGCCGGCTTAAGGGGGGAACAACTCGCTCCCGCTCGAATTGTCCCCCCCTTGAGAATCCCCCGGGTGGAACCATCGGGAGATTGACCCTTCGCTTTGGCTCGGGTGGTGGGTTTCAGCCTCTGCCCCCGTTATGGGTTGTGGTTTTTGGGGTATTCCTTTCCCACGCTGTCGATTAAAAGCACGAAAAAGCCCGGTATCGCACCATAGAACGACACCGGGCGCAAAAAGGCTCCCTTGCTAAAGGGAGCTGGCAAAAATCTTTGATTTTTGACTGAGGGATTCACAGGAGGTACTTCTTGAAAGTACAAACCCATGTGGAAACCTGCCAGCCTGGGGAATCCCCCCGCCTCGGCGGTGCCGAGGCACCCCCACAATGGCCAGGGGGGCTTCGTCGCTGCACCCCAAAGGCTCCCTTGCTAAAGGGAGCTGGCACGGCGTAGCCGTGACTGAGGGATTCACAGTTGGCACTCCACCAAAGTACAAACCCGTGTGGAAAGGGGAAGGTTTTTAGTGAATAGTGAAGAGGGAATAGGTAAGAAGTTCCGCAGGCTTTGCCTGCGGAATCCCCCCGCCTCGGCAAGC
>DVFK01000044.1 GCA_018713285.1 Candidatus Faecousia excrementigallinarum | reverse complement strand
CGATACCGGGCACTGGAGGGGCAGTAACGATTTGCTGAAGATTGCCGTGCGAAATTGGCTGCGGGCACTGCCCGCAAATGTTAAAAAGAAATTTACAAATACCCCTTGCTTTTTTCCGGGGTTTGGGCTATATTATAGGGGTGTTAGCACTCAGGTGTTTTGAGTGCTAACAACCTGGTAGATAAATGCGGCTTGCCGCAATCTAAATATTGTGTTTGGAGGCATATTTATGAAGCTCAAACCCATGGCAGACAACATTCTGCTGAAGCAGACCGAATCTGAGGAAACCACTTCCTCCGGCATTATCCTGGCCACCGCCAACAAGGAAAAGTCCGGCATTTACGAGGTAATCTCCGCCGGCCCCGGCACCAAGGATGTGGAAGTCACCGTGAAGCCCGGCGACAAGGTCGTGGTGGGCAAGTTCACCGGCACCGAAATCAAGCTGGACGGTGTGGACTACAAGTTCGTGAAGCAGGAAGACATCCTGGCTGTTGTCACCCAGTAATTTAGGAGGAATAGTATCATGGCAAAGATGATTTCTTATGGCGAGGAAGCTCGCAAGAAGCTGCAGGCCGGTATTGACCAGCTGGCAGATACCGTAAAGGTAACTCTGGGCCCCAAGGGCCGGAACGTGGTTCTGGGCAAGAAGTACGGCGCTCCCCTCATCACCAACGATGGCGTGACCATCGCCAAGGAAGTGGAGCTGGAGGACCCCTTTGAGAACATGGGCGCTCAGCTCATCCGGGAAGTTGCCACCAAGACCAACGACGTAGCCGGCGACGGCACCACCACCGCCACCCTGCTGGCTCAGGCCATCACCCGGGAGGGTCTTAAGAACCTGTCCGCCGGTGCAAACCCCATGGTGATGCGCAAGGGCATTGAGAAGGCCGTGGAAGTGGCTGTGGCTGCCATCAAGGAGCACTCCGTGCCTGTGAACGGCGCCGCCGACATTGCCCGGGTTGGCACCGTGTCCTCCGGCGACGAGGCCATTGGCCAGCTGATTGCCGAGGCCATGGAGAAGGTGGGCACCGAGGGTGTCATCACCATCGAGGAGTCCAAGACCGCTGAGACCGGCCTGGAAGTGGTGGAAGGCATGCAGTTCGACCGGGGCTACATCTCCCCCTACATGGTCACCGACACCGACAAGATGGAGGCTGTTCTGGACGACGCCTACATCCTGATTACCGATAAGAAGATCTCCTCCATTCAGGAGATTCTGCCCATCCTGGAGCCTGTGGTAAAGGCCGGCAAGAAGATGATGATTATTGCCGAGGATGTGGAAGGCGACGCTCTGGCAACGTTGCTGGTAAACCGTCTGAGAGGCAACTTCAACTGCGTGTGCGTCAAGGCCCCCGGCTTCGGCGACCGCCGGAAGGAGATGCTCCAGGATATCGCCATCCTCACCGGCGGTACTGTGATTTCCAGCCAGCTGAACATGGAGCTCACCGAGACCCAGCTGTCTGACCTGGGCCGCTGCCGTCAGGTTGTGGTCACCAAGGACACCACCACCATCGTGGACGGCGCAGGCGACGCTCAGGCTATTGCTGACCGGGCTCACACCATCCGGGCTTCCATCGCCACCACCACCTCCGACTATGACCGGGAGAAGCTCCAGGAGCGTCTGGCCAAGCTGTCCGGCGGCGTAGCTGTGATTAAGGTTGGTGCCCAGACCGAGGTTGCCATGAAGGAGAAGAAGCTCCGGGTGGAGGACGCTCTGAATGCTACCCGTGCAGCCGTGGAGGAAGGCATCGTGGCCGGCGGCGGTACCGCTCAGGTCAACGCCATTGCCGCTGTGGAGAAGCTGGTCAAGTCCCTGTCCGGCGACGAGAAGACCGGCGCCCGGATTATCGCCGTGGCTCTCCAGGCTCCTGTCCGTCAGATTGCGGAGAATGCCGGCGTGGATGGCTCCGTGGTGTACGAGAAGATCCGCAACAGCGGCAAGATTGGCTACGGTTACAACGCCTATGCAGAGAAGTATATGGACATGATTGCCAACGGCATTGTGGATCCCACCAAGGTGACCCGCTCCTCCCTGGAGAACGCCGCTTCCATCGCTTCCTGCGTGCTGACCACCGAGAGTCTGGTTGTGGATAAGCCCGACCCCGCTGCTGACGCAGCCATGGCAGCCGCAGCCCAGGGCGGCGGCATGTACTAAGCAGGCAGGGCCTGCACCCGATTTCGCACGGGAGCTTTCTGCGAATCGTTACTTCCCTGACCCGCCCGGTATCGGCGGCTTGTCCGCCGAACCTATTCACCATTTACTGAAAACCCGGTATCCGTGCAAAGTACGGATACCGGGTTTTTCCGGCGGCTTGTCCGCCAACTTATTCCCTATTCCCTTAACAAAACCCCGCACCTTTCGGTGCGGGGTTTGCAGTTTCAGACAGTCTTACTTACTCTCGGCGATGACGGCCTGGGAGATAAGTGCGCATCAAAGGAACAATGCTATTAACTTTTTTCATAGGGTTTCTATAGGGAGTAGAAGAGCTGAAGATATTTTTTATGGCAATATCATTTTGCTTGCTCTCCGGTGACCATGGAAGAGTTTAGTAAGCGAAGGATAAAGGGGTATGTACATCTGCA
>DVFK01000043.1 GCA_018713285.1 Candidatus Faecousia excrementigallinarum | reverse complement strand
TTTTCTTCCGGAGTCTGCTTTTCCGGCTTTTCCCTTTCCTTTCCGGGCTATTTTCGGATGCGCTCTGGCTGGGGATAATAGACAAATTACGGAAGCCGCTTTTGTATAATGTGCAGAACTTTCAAAAACTTCGTTTTTCCTGTTGTCTTTTTGTGCAAAGTGCGCTATACTCATTGCATGGAACGGTTGGAATCGTTTCCAAAATAAGTCCTTGCAACGTGAGGACAAGATTAGGAGGAAAACAAATGAAGAAGCTGATTGCATTGCTGTTGGCACTGGTTATGGTTCTGGGCCTGGCCGCCTGCAACACCGACAAGCCCGAAAACACCACCGCAGGCACCGACAGCACCACCCAGGGCGGCGGCGATGAAACCACCACCCCTGAGGCCTCCGGCCGGGTTTACTACCTGAACTTCAAGCCCGAGGCAGACACCGCTTTGCAGGAGCTGGCTAAGCTCTACACCGAAAAGACCGGCGTCTCCGTCAAGGTTGTCACCGCTGCTTCCGGCACCTACGCCGACACCCTGACCGCTGAGATGGGCAAGTCCGAAGCCCCCACCATTTTCAACATCGGCAACCTGTCCGGTCTCAAGGACTGGGACGACTACGCACTGGACCTGACGGACAGCGCCATCGCCAAGGAGCTGACCACCAACGACTTTAACCTCTACAACGAGGCTGGCGAGCTGAAGTCCATCGGCTACTGCTACGAGTCCTTCGGCATCATCGTCAACAAAGAGCTCCTGGAGAAGGCAGGTCACTCTCTGGAGGAAATCAAGGACTTCGCTTCCCTGAAGGCCGTTGCCGAGGACATCCACGCCCGCAGCGCAGAGCTGGGCTTTGACGCCTTCTCCGCTTCCGGTCTGGACAGCTCCTCTTCCTGGCGGTTCTCCGGCCACCTGGCCAATATGCCCCTGTTCTATGAGTTCCGGGACAAGGACATCACCGAGCAGCCCGCCACCATCGAAGGCACCTACATGGACAACTTCCGCTCCATCTGGGATCTGTACATCACCAACTCCGCCACCGACCCCAAGACCCTGTCCACCTCCACCGCCGATGAGTCCAAGGCTCAGTTCACCGAGGGCAAGGCTGTATTCTATCAGAACGGCACCTGGGAGTACGCAGGTCTGGTAGAGGCCGGTCTGGCTCCTGAGAATCTGGCTATGATTCCCATTTACTGCGGCGTGGACGGCGAGGAGAATGCCGGTCTGTGCTCCGGTACCGAGAACTGCTGGGCCATCAACTCCAAGGTTTCCGCCGAGGATCAGAAGGCTTCCATGGACTTCCTGGTATGGCTGGTCACCGACGAGACCGCCGCTCAGAAGATGGTAGACACCCTGGGTGCTCTGCCCTTCAAGAGTGTTCCCGAGTCCTCCAACGTGTTCCTGGCTGACGGCAGCAAGATGCTCGCCGACGGCAAGTACACCGTAAGCTGGGCCTTCAACCACACCCCCAATGTAGACTCCTGGAGAGCTACCGTGGTCACCGCCCTCACCGCTTACTCCGCCGATCCCACTGACGCCAACTGGCAGCAGGTTGTTACCGCTTTCGTTGACGGCTGGGCCATCGAGTACAATGTGGTAAACGGATAAACACAATTCCGGGGGCAGGCTGAGCCTGCCCCCATTGTTTTCCCTTTTTGCCCGGCGGAAAAGGGTTTGGCATACAAACGCCTTTCCCCTGGGCAAAATAAAAATCGGAAAGGAAGGGTTCTCCATCTTATGAAAGCCAAAAAAAGCATCAATCTGGTACAGCGCCCCATCCGCCGCTGTGCCCCCCTGTTTATCCTGCCCACCTTCTTAGCCTTTGTGATAGGCTTTGTGTGGCCGTTTTTACAGGGCATTTACCTGTCCTTCTGCAAATTCAACACCCCCAAGGATGCGGTGTGGGATGGAATCTCCAACTACACCAAGGCCTTCACCGACCCGGGCTTCCGGAACGCCTTCTGGAATACCGCCGGTTTTGCGGTGGTGTCCATCATCCTGATTAACGTGGTAGCCTTTTTGATTGCCTACGCCCTGACCCAGAAGCTCCGGGGTGCAAACCTGTTTCGCACCGTGTTCTTCATGCCCAACCTCATCGGCGGCGTGGTGCTGGGCTACATTTGGAGCCTGATTTTTGACGGCATCCTGAAAAACTACGGTACATACCTTACCGCCAACGGCACCTATGGCTTCTGGGGTCTGGTGATTCTGGTTGCCTGGCAGCAGATTGGCTACATGATGATCATTTACATCGCCGGAATCCAGGCCATCCCCCAGGATATGCTGGAAGCCGCCAAAATCGACGGCGCCACCGGCCGGCAGACCCTGTTCCAGGTGGTGATCCCCAATGTGATGCCCGCCATCACCACCTGCACCTTCCTGACCCTCACCAACTCCTTCAAGATGTTTGACCAGAACCTGGCTCTGACGGGAGGACTTCCCAGCGTGATTCAGAATGGTGCCAAGGTGAACATCACAGAGCTTTTGGCCCTGAACATCTACTCCACCTATAACATCAACAAAAACTACCACGGCGTTGCCCAGGCCAAAGCCGTCATCTTCTTCCTGCTGGTGGCAGTGCTCGCCATCGCCCAGCAGGCCGCTACCCGGAGAAAGGAGGTTGAGCAGTAATGGAAAAGAAGAACCAATACACCCCCTTAAGCAAGGTGCTTACCTGCTTCTTTATAATCCTCTCCCTCATCTGGCTGGTGCCGGTATTTGAGGTGCTGATGAACTCCTTCAAACTCAACACCTTTGTAAACCTGGAGCCCTTCGCCCTGCCCAACGGGGAATCCTTCGCAGGCTGGGTCAACTATATCAAGGGCATGACCTTCGGCAACTATCCCTTCCTGAAAGCTGCTCTGTACAGCCTCATCATCACTGTGCTGTCTGTTGCCCTGATCCTTCTGTTCTGCTCCATGAGTGCCTGGTACATTGCCCGGGTAAACAGCCTGGCCTCCCGGATTTTCTACTACCTGTGCCTGTTCTCCATGATCGTCCCCTTCCAGATGGTCATGTTCACCCTGACCTTCACCGCCGACCAACTGAAACTCAACACCCCCTTCTCCATTCCCATTGTCTATCTGGGCTTCGGTGCCGGTCTTGCCATCTTCATGTTCCTGGGCTTTATCAAGAGCCTGCCCCATGAGATTGAGGAAGCCGCCGCCATTGACGGCTGCGGGGCTATCCGCACCTTCTTCTTAGTGGTCATGCCCATGCTCAAGCCCACCGTCATCTCCGTGGGTATTCTGGAGCTTATGTGGGTGTGGAACGACTACTTGCTTCCCTATCTGGTGCTGGACCGCACCAAGTACCAGACCATTCCCATTCTGGTGCAGTACCTGAAAGGCAGCTACGGCACCGTGGACTTAGGTGCCACCATGGCAATCATTATGCTGAGCATTACCCCTGTGATTATCCTTTATATCCTCTGCCAGAAGCACATCATCAAGGGCGTGGCCGCCGGCGCCGTGAAGGGATAATCCGAAAGGAAGGAAACTCCATGACCATCAAAGACCTTGCTCAGAAAACCGGCTATGCCGTGGGCACCGTCTCCCGGGCGCTCAACAATCATCCCAATGTCAGCGAAAAGGCCCGGGAGGAGATTCTCCGGGCCGCCGCCCGGTATGGCTTTCGTCTGAACGAAAACGCCCAGCGTCTGAAACAGACCCGTTCCAACACCATCTTAGGAATCGTAAAAGGAAAACGCAACGAGCTTTTCGCCCAGATGGTGGAGGAAATTCAACGAATCGTGGCCGGGACATCCTATCAGCTGTCCATCGACTACATGGACGAGGACGACAACGAGGTGCAGCGGGCGCTGAAGCTGCTGCCCACCCAGAAGCCCCTGGGCATCCTGTTCCTGGGGGGCAGCAACCCCCATTTCCGGGAGGCCTATGCCGCTGTTCCGGTACCGGGGGTGGTCATCACCAACGACACTGCGGGGCTTGCCATCGGGAACCTGTCCAGCGTCACCACCGACGATGTGCTGGCGGCAGAAGCTGCCATGGATACCCTGATTGAAATGGGGCACCGGGAAATTGCCATCATCGGCGGTAACCGGGAGATTTCCGATGCCAGCCGCCTGCGTTATGAGGGCTGTATGCGCTCCTTCCGGAAGCACGGTCTTCCCTTCTCTCTGGAAAAAGAGTACCGGGGCGTCCGGTACTCCTATCAGAACGGCTACACCGCCGTGAAGGAGCTGGTGGACAAAGGCTGTCGGTTTACCGCCATCTTTGCCATGGCCGATGTGCTGGCCATCGGTGCCATCCGGGCCCTCCAGGACGCCGGTTTGCAGATTCCGGGGGATGTGTCCGTCATAGGTGTGGACGGTCTGCCCATCGGAAACTTTCTGGTTCCCCGGCTGGCTACTGTTCGCCAGTCCACCCAGGAGCTGTCCCGGCGAGGGGTGGAGATTCTCCTGTCCGCCATTGAAGATGGCAAACCCGCCTGCCACGAAACCATCCCTTTCCAGGTGGCCCATCAGGAAAGCATTCGCAACATCACCATTTAAGGAGGCATTGATCATGCGGCAAAGCGGCATTTTAATGCACATCACCTCCCTGCCCGGCCCCTACGGTATGGGCACCATGGGCAAAAACGCCTACCAATTCGTGGATTTTCTCCAAAGTGCCGGGCAATCCTGCTGGCAGATTCTCCCCCTGAACCCCACAGGCTATGGGGACTCCCCCTACCAGTCCTTCTCCTCCTGGGCCGGAAACCCCTATCTCATTGATTTGGATATTCTGGTGAAGGAGGGGCTTCTAAAGCGGGAGGAGCTGGAAAGGATCTCCTGGGAGCCCACCCCCAACCGGGTGGACTTTGGGCTCCAATACACCAGGCGTTATCCAATCCTTCGCACTGCCCACGAAAGATTCGTCCCCGGAGAGGAATATGAAGTCTTCTGTCAGGAAAATGCCTTTTGGCTCAACAACTACGCCCTGTTTATGGCCATCAAGGACAATCTGGGGGGTGCACCCTGGCTGACCTGGCCGGAGGGCTTAAAAACCTGCCGCCCGGAAGCCCTGGAGGAACAGCGGCAAAAGCTGGGGAAGAACCTGGACTTTTACCGTTTCCTTCAATACCAGTTTTTCCGCCAGTGGAAGGCTCTGCGGCGCTACGCCAACGGAAAGGGCATCCGGATTATCGGAGACATTCCCATCTATGTCCCCCTGGACTCGGCGGATGTGTGGGCCAATCCCCATCTGTTCCAGCTGGACAGCAGCCTCCGCCCCACCCATGTTGCCGGGTGTCCCCCGGACTCCTTTACCGCCGACGGTCAGCTGTGGGGCAATCCCCTGTACGACTGGCCCATACACGAAAAAACCGGCTACCGCTGGTGGATTCGCCGGCTGTCCGCTGCCGCCGCCATGTACGATGTGGTACGGATTGACCACTTCCGGGGACTGGAAAGCTACTGGTCCGTCCCTGCCCAGGACAAAACCGCAAAGAATGGCCACTGGTGCCCGGGGCCGGGAATGTCCTTCGTCCATGCCATCCGGAAGGCTCTGCCGGGGTTGGATTTCATCGCCGAGGACCTGGGGTACATCACCCCGGAGGTTCGGAAATTGCAGCAGGACTCCGGGTATCCCGGCATGAAGGTGCTGGAATTTGCCTTTGACTCCCGGGAGGAGAGCGACTATCTGCCCCATCTGTATCCGGTGGACTCGGTGTGCTACACCGGCACCCACGACAATCCCCCTCTGGGCCAATGGCTGGAGGATGCGGCTCCGGAGGATGTGGCCTGTGCCAAGGCCTATCTGGGACTGAATCAGGAGGAAGGCTATATCTGGGGCATCATCCGGGGTGCCATGTCCTCCGTGTCCCGGCTGTGCGTGGTGCAGCTGCAGGACTATCTGGAGCTGGGAAAGGACGCCCGGATGAATCAGCCCGGATCCCTTTCCTGTGCCAACTGGACCTGGCGGGCAAATGCCAGACAGCTGACCCCGGCTCTGGCAGAAAAAATCCGCAGCGTCACCAAACGCTACGGAAGACTTCCCAAAGAATAAATAAAGGGCCCGTTGCAAAATGACAGATTTGCAACGGGCCCCTTTTTGCGCACCGCACCCCATAGCTCCCTCCGGGAGGGAGCTGGCGCCGAAGGCGTCTGAGGGAGCCTGCGGGCGGCAAGCTGAAGGTTTGCTTATGAGGTGGTACTTGCCGGTGGTTGTCAATACCCTACCTTGATTTTTCCGGGTGGCCTTCCAGAATATGACAGTCTTGGGGAAGTACCATCTCTGGCAATCAGACTGGCTTTCCGCCCGATGGCTCCCTCCGTCTTGGGGCTGCGCCCCAATCCACCTCCCTCCCGGAGGGAGGTATAAACGAAGCCTTCTGCAAGGTAACAATACACTGTATGCCACCGTGAGAAATCGTCCGTGGCCACTGGCCGCCGATACCGGGGAAATTCAAAAAATCAGGGCCTACCGCTGCAAGTGTTTTGCAGCAGTAGGCCCTTTTCTTATTTGTTTCCGGCCACGGATTTGCGGACCAGTGCCCGCTTCAGTCTGGCCTCCGCCACCCGGATGTCCTGATCCGGGGCGGTTTTGTTTTTCAGAACCGCCTGGGCCCGGTCATAGGACCGCTCAGCCCGGGCCACGTCAATCTGGTCTGCCCACTCGAAGGTGGTGGGAACCAAAGTCACATGGCCTTCCATCACCGAGAGCATTCCGCCGATACAGGCGGCGTAGCGCCGCTGGCCATCCACAATCACCGTGGCTCTGCCCATACCCAGGGAAGCCACGCAGTTTTCGTGTCCTGCCAGCACGCCCATATCCCCTGCGGTGGTGCGGACCACCAGTTCCTCTGCCGGACCGTCATACACCAATCCGTCGGGGGTAACGATTTTCAGAGGAAAGGGAGTCATTTACTTCTTCCCCTTCCATTTATCCACCACATCGTCAATGGTGCCGGCAAACAGGAAGCAGGACTCGGGAATCTCGTCGTGCTTTCCTTCAATAATCTCCCGGAAGCCCCGGATGGTCTCCTTCAAGGGCACGTACTTGCCCTCGAAGCCGGTGAACTGCTCTGCCACGGAGAAGGGCTGGGACAGGAACCGCTGCACCTTCCGGGCCCGGTTCACAATCAGCTTATCCTCCTCGGACAGCTCATCCATACCCATGATGGCGATGATGTCCTGCAGCTCCTTGTACCGCTGGAGAATCTGCTGCACGCTCCGGGCGGTGTCGTAATGCTCCTGTCCCACAACCTCCGGGGTCAGAATCCGGGAGGTGGAGTTCAGGGGGTCAACTGCCGGGTAAATGCCCAGAGAGGCGATGCCACGGTCCAGAGCGGTGGTGGCGTCCAGGTGGGCAAAGGTGGTGGCAGGCGCCGGGTCGGTGTAGTCGTCCGCAGGCACATAAACCGCCTGAACGGAGGTGATGGAGCCGTCCTTGGTGGAGGTGATACGCTCCTGGAGGGCACCCATTTCCGTTGCCAGGGTGGGCTGGTAGCCCACGGCGGAAGGCATACGGCCCAGAAGGGCGGACACCTCAGAACCGGCCTGGGTGAAACGGAAGATGTTGTCAATAAACAGCAGCACGTCCTGGTGCTTTACATCCCGGAAGTACTCTGCCATGGTCAGGCCGGAAAGGCCTACCCGCATACGGGCTCCGGGGGGCTCGTTCATCTGACCGTAGACCATGGCGGTCTTTTTGATAACGCCGGACTCGGTCATTTCCCGATACAGGTCATTGCCCTCACGGGTACGCTCACCCACGCCGGTAAACACGGAGTAACCGTTGTGGGCGGTGGCTACATTATAAATCAGCTCCTGAATCAGCACCGTCTTGCCTACGCCGGCGCCGCCGAACAGACCGATTTTACCACCCTTGGCATAGGGGCAAATCAAGTCGATAACCTTGATGCCGGTTTCCAGGATGGAAGTAGAGGTCTGCTGCTCGTCATAGGACGGAGCCTGACGGTGGATGGACCACTGCTCAGCGCCCTTTACCTGTTCGCCGCCGTCGATGGTCTGTCCCAGCAGGTTAAACACCCGTCCCAGGCATTCCTCGCCCACGGGCACCTGAATGGGAGCGCCGGTGCCCTCTGCCTCTGCCCCCCGCTGCAGTCCGTCGGTGGAGCTCATGGCGATGCACCGCACCACATTGTCACCAATGTGCTGGGCGGCCTCTGCCACGATGGTACTATCCCCATTGTGCACATGAATGGCACTCAGGAGCTCCGGAAGGCAGTCGTCCGGAAAACGAATATCCAGAACGGGACCCATGACCTGAATCACCGTTCCCACATTTTTGGCCATTGGCTTCAACTCCTCGCTTGCAATCAGCTCTCTTGAGAGCCTGCAACAATTTCTGTAATTTCCTGCGTGACCGCTGCCTGACGGGCTCTGTTGAACTGCAGGCTCAGGTCCTCAATCATATCCTCCGCATTCTGGGTGGCAGAATCCATGGCAGTCCGGCGGGCGGCCTGCTCGGAGGCACGGCTTTCGCACAGGGCACCGTAGAGGATTCCCCCCAGATACTCCGGCACAATGGCACGGAATACCGTGGTGCTGTCCGGCTCATAGAGAATCTGGGAGCTGGGAGCGGTTTGTGCCTCTCCCTCTTCCGGTACCAGGGGCAGCAGCTGCTGCACCGCCGGAACCTGGGACAACACCGACTGGAAGTTGGTATAGGCCACATAAACCCGGTCGATTTCCCCGTTAAGGTATGCCTTGCACAGGGTCTTTGCCAGGGTGAAGCAGTCTCCGATGGACACATCCTCCGCCTCGGCGTAGCCCTCCGTCATCATGGGAAAGCTCCGGCTGCGGAAGAAATCCACCGCCTTCTTGCCCACCGGCACCACCTGGGTTTCCCCGGCTTCCATGTGGGAAAGGGCCAATTTCAGCACGTTGCTGTTGTAGCCCCCAGCCAGTCCCCGGTCGCCGGCAATCACCACAAAGGCTGCCTTTTTTCCGGGCCGTTCCTGGAGGTATGGGGAGTCCAGCTCCTGATTGTTGTTGACGATTTCCCGGATGGCACCGCTGAGAATCTCAAAATAGGGTCGGGAGGAAAGCACCTGGTTCTGGGCCTTCCGCAGCTTGGAAGCGGCCACCATTTCCATGGCCTTGGTAATCTGCTTGGTGCTTTCCATGCTGCGGATACGCATTTTTATTTCCTTGGTGGAAACGCCAGCCATAACCGGCCTCCTTCCTTATACCTTGGGTGCAAACTGGGCAACAAGCTCGGAAAGGGCCGTTTTCAGGCTCTGCTCCGTTTCCGGCTCCAGCTTGCCGGTTCCCCGAATTGCCTCCAGCACCTGGGGATAGCGGTTTTCCATATGCTCCTGGAGCCGCACCTCAAACTCCGGAACCTGGGATACTGCGATAGAATCCAGGTAGCCGTTGGTAGCAGCGTAGAGGATGCACACCTGCTGGGCCACCTCTACAGGAGCGTTGTTCTTCTGCTTCAGCACCGCCACAATCCGCTCGCCCAGGGCAAGTCTTGCCTTGGTGTCCGCATCCAGGTCGGAGCCGAACTGGGCGAAGCTTTGCAGCTCCCGGTACTGGGAGTACACCAGCTTCAGAGAGCCGGACACCTTCTTCATGGCCTTAATCTGGGCCGCGCCGCCCACCCGGGACACAGAGATACCCGGGTTCACAGCCGGCATAACGCCGGAGTTGAACAGCTCGCTTTCCAGGAAAATCTGGCCGTCGGTGATGGAAATCACGTTGGTGGGGATATAAGCGGACACGTCGCCCGCCTGGGTCTCGATAATGGGCAGAGCCGTCAGGCTGCCGCCGCCCTTCTCCTGGGACATATGAGCAGCCCGCTCCAGAAGCCGGGAGTGGAGATAGAACACGTCGCCGGGGTATGCTTCCCGTCCGGGGGGACGGCGAATCAGCAGGGAGATGGCACGGTAGGCCACGGCGTGCTTGCTCAAGTCGTCGTAAATCACCAGCACATCCTTGCCCTGGTGCATGAAATGCTCACCCATGGTGCAGCCGGCATAGGGGGCAATGTACTGCATGGGTGCCAGCTCAGAAGCGGTGGCGGACACCACGATGGTGTAATCCATAGCGCCCTCTGCCGTCAGGTTGTTCACAATCTGAGCCACGGTGGAACGCTTCTGACCGATGGCCACATAGATACAGATAACGTCCTTCCCCTTCTGGTTCAGAATGGTATCGGTGGCGATGGTGGTCTTACCGGTCTGGCGGTCGCCGATAATCAGCTCACGCTGGCCCCGTCCAATGGGAATCATGGAGTCGATGGCCTTGATGCCCGTCTGGAGGGGCTTGTTTACCGGTTCCCGGTCGATGATGCCCGGGGCCGGGGATTCGATGGGGCGGTAGGCTTCGGCAGTGATGGGTCCCTTGCCGTCGATGGGTTCGCCCAGGGCGTTGACAACACGGCCCAGAAGGCTCTTGCCCACGGGGACGGAAACCACCTTACCGGTGCGCTTTACCGTATCGCCCTCTTTGATGCCCTCGTCGTTGCCCAGGATAACCACGGACACAGAATCCTCTTCCAGATTCTGGGCCATGCCATAGGCACCGTTGGGGAATTCCACCAGCTCACCGGCCATGCACTTGTCCAGGCCGGAGACCTTGGAAATGCCGTCTCCCACCAGGATGACCACGCCGGTTTCGCTGGATTCCAGCTTCTTTTCGTAGTTCTTGATCTGACTACGGATGATTTTCGTAATTTCTTCGGGTCGTAATTCCATAGTGTTCCTACCCTCTAATTAAAGTACGGTGTTTTTCAGCATATTGCTAATCTCACTCAGGGTGTTGGCCACCGTTCCGTCAACACGCCTGCCATCGTAGTCCAGCCGCAGGCCGCCCAGACACTTCCCGTCAATCCGGCAGGAAAGCTGCACGGTCTTGCCGGTGATGGCTTCCAGCTTCCGGGTCAGGCGGTCCTTCTGCTCCTGGCTCAGGGCCACGGCGGACACTGCCTGCACCGGCAGAATGTTATGCGCTTCATTGTAAAGCTCTGTAAATGCCTTGCAGCACTGGGGGAACTGGCGGATGTAGCTTTTCTCCGTCAGCAGCTTCATAAAATTCAGGATATAGGGGTGTACCCGGTCCCGGAAGCTGTCCTCCAGCACCTGGCACCGCTCCTGCTTGGTCAGGTTATGGGAGGACAAAAGCCGCAGAAAGTCCGGCTCCTGGGAGAAAGCCTCCCGGAGCACTTCCAGCTGCTGCAGGAAGGTCTCCTCCTGCTGCTCCTCCCGGGCCAGGGAATAAAGGCCCTGGGCATACACACTTGCTACCTGGCTCATACCCCGTCACCCAATTCTTCGATAAACTGGTCAATCAGCCGGGTCTGATCTCCGGTGTTCAGGCTTCTGCCCACAACCTTCTGGGCAATATCCATGGCAAGACCGGAAATCTCGTCCTTGGCCTCATTGACGGCCTTTTTCTTCTCCCGGGCAATGTCAGCGGCGGCCTTGTCCATAAGGGCAGAGGCCTGGGCGTTGGCCTGGCGGATAATCTCCTCCTCCCGGCTCTGACCACGGGCCACGGCTTCCTTCACCATAGCCTCGCTGGTCTCACGGGCGGCAGAGAGCTTCTTGGTATAGTCTGCCTCCAGAGCCTGGGCCTGCTGACGGGCCAGGTCTGCCTGGGAATACATATCGTCAATCTCCTGCTGCCGTTCGTGGACTACCTGCATGAGCTTGTCAAAGAGGTAGTGCTTCAGCACCAGAAACAGGGCAACGGTATTGGCAAGGGTGAATAATGCCGTCCAGGGGTTCACCCCCAGAAATTCTTCAAATCCCACTTGCTTCGCTCCTTTCCTGTGGAATCCGTCTGCTTGATTAGTTCACTGCAAACAGAATCAGGAAGGAAATCAGCAGGGAGTAGATACCGGTGGTCTCGGTAATGGCACAGCCCAGAATCATGTTGGTACGCAGGGTGCCGGAGGTCTCCGGCTGACGGGCCATGCCCTCCAGAGCCTTGCCCACAGCGTTGCCTTCGCCGATAGCCGGGCCGATAGCGCCGATACCCATACACAGACCTGCACCGATTGCACAAGCAGCCTTAATAATTGCGTGTTCCATAATAATTAGCCTCCTAAAATTGTTGTACGCTTTTTACTTCCTACTTTTTATGCCTTTGCCTCCTCCGGAGGGGGACAGGCGGCGCCGATGTATGCCATGCTCAGCATACTGAACACAAACGCCTGGACAAAACCGGAGAACAGGTCAAAATAAACAGACAGCACCGCGGGGATGCCGAACTGAAAAATAGGTACATTGGACAAAATACCAAAATGCTGCAAAAGTCCCAGGACTCCCACAACCACACAGACAATGCCCAGGATCTTTCTTCCCAGCTTGCCCTTCTTCATGCCCCACAGCACCAGGGCCACGCCCACCGCCAGCACCAGAATGGGTGCCGCCACAGAGCCGCTTACAAGGCCGATAACCACGGAGGAAAGTAACCCAAAGGCCGTATAGACGATGGAAGTAATGACACCGCCGCCGGCCACATTGCCGAAATGACGGAAGGCCATGGAGATAGGCTGGGCAATTTCCGACACCAGATTCATAGGGGTCATCACCACCACAGGCTCCGTAAAGCCTTTCAACCATCCCAGCACACCGTTGCGCTTGATGCTCTGATACCAGATAATGCCGGTGGTCATCAGCGCCCAGGTCAGGGGCACGCTCAAATCCGCAGTGGAGGAGCGAAGAAATCCCGTAAGGCCGATATAAGAGCCGCAGATACTGCTCATGAAAATGGTGGCGATGTAGGGCGTCCAGCCCACATTGTGCTCGCCCATGGTATCCTTTACAATGCCTTCCAGCATGCCGATACCCTTTTCCACCAGCACCTGCATGGTTCCCGGGCGCTTTTGCACCCGCTTACCCAGAAGGATTCCGCCCACCATCAGCAGCACCGTCACCAGCAGCACCGAAAGGGCTGTCTGGGTTACGGGAATTCCCCCGAAAATGGGGATGATGAAATAGATATATGCACCTGTTACATCCACATTCATACTTGCTTGTCACCTGACTTTCTGAAAAACTCTCCCAAAAACAGAGTGGGGCGGACAAATAGCAACGGCACCACCAGGGCTATGGGAGAAAACCAGCCGCTTTTTCCTGCCGCAAACAAAATACCGAAAAGCAGCAAATATCTTGCCAGCCGGGAAATCTGCAAAATCCGCTGTCCGCCCTTTACATCCTGGGCAACCGCCTTGTCTGCCGCCATACTGCCGCACACGGCCATCACAAAAAAGTTCAGCACCGACAAAAAGGCTCCCAAAAGTCCCCCGTACAAAACCTCGGGACTAAAGATGTGGAGCATGGCAAACACGCAGAACATGGCGCCGGTTCCCACCGCCTCGCCCAGAAGCACGATGGCAGTCTCCTTGAATACAAACTTTCGAGAATCCATGAATTTCCTTTCTATTCGTGGTCGTTGAAGGACACAGGCGGCTCCTGCTCCGGCTTGTCGCCCCCCGCCATCCGCTGCAAATTCTTCAGGGAGGAGTGGAAGCCCTCTATGGCACAGTATGCACCCAGGATAATGCCTGTCCACACCGTCCAGCTGCCCCAGCCGCAGGAATTGTGAAGCCACAGGCCCAGCAGAATGAACCCCCCCAGGGGAACGGCAACGGACAGCCCCAACTGGGTCAGCCACAGCAGAAGACTGATGTTTTTCATGCCTTTTCACACCTTCTCCTTCCGGGCCATACTTTGTCCATAATTATACTTCACCTTACCTGGATTTGCAAGGGAATTTACAAATAATTCACAGGTCTTTCCCACCCTTCCCTGTGAAAAATGAACACAATAGGTCTTTTCATTTTTCCAAAAATATAGTAAACTATCCTTAATCGTCCATGCACAGCTTTTTTCTCCGGGCATACCATGGTATGAGGTGAATGGTATGGGGCTTACAATCCTCATTGGCACGCTGGCGGCTTTCGGAGCTTTTTTTGTGGGCTTTGCCCTCATGGGCTGGCTGCTGGGAAGCAGCCGGGGCTTCCGGCTTATCTACTTTCCCGCCGCTGACCCTGCCGCCGGACTGTTCCGCTACCGGATGCTCCGGGGGCTGGGACTTCTCACCTGTCCCCTGGTGGTGACAGGCGTCACTCTCTCCCCGGAGGAAAAGGCATGGCTTGTAAAAAAATTTCCCGGAATCCGATTCTGCTCCCCGGAGGAGCTGTCGGAGATGCTCCGGCAGGAGGCAGATTCCCTTTGACAGAACCTGAGATTTTGGAGGGCGCCATTGGCGCCGTGGTCTATCAGAATTATGAAAACGGCTACAGTGTCCTGCGGCTGCAATGCAGCACCGGTCAGACGGTGACGGTGGTGGGCACCATTCCTCTGCCCATTGTGGGGGAGCAGCTGGTGGTCACCGGCCGGTGGTCGGAGCACAGCAACTACGGCCGCCAGTTTGAGGCGGAGTTTTTAGAGCGGCTCATGCCCCAGAGTGCCACGGACATTCTCCGGTACCTGTCCTCCCGGGCGGTGAAGGGCATCGGCCCGGTGCTGGCGGGGCGGATTGTAAACCGCTTCCAGGAAAACACATTGCACATTATGGAAAAGGAGCCGGATAAGCTGGCGGAGGTGCCGGGGATTTCCCCGGCCAAGGCCAAGGCCATCGGGGAGAGCTTCCGGCTCCAGGTGGGGATGCGGCAGCTGCTGGAATTTTTCGCCCTCCACCACCTGCCCAGCGAGCTGGCGGTGAAGGTCTACAAGCTCTACGGAGAAAACGCCGTATCCCTACTCTATGATGACCCCTATCTTCTCATGGATGAGGGGCTGGACGCCCCCTTTGGGGCGGTGGACCACTTCGCCGTTTCTTTAGGGATGGCGGCGGACGATCCCCGACGGGCAGAGGCGGGGCTTCTGTTTGAGCTGCGGTACAACCTCTCTGCCGGTCACAGCTTCTTGCCCCGGGACAAGCTGATTGCCGCCACCGCCCAGCTGCTTACCATTGACACGTCCGTTGCCCAGGAGGCAGCAGAGCGGCTGTTGGAAGCCCAGCGGCTGGAGGCGGACACCCTGGCAGGGATTTCCGTTCTGTATCTGCCGGAACTTTATGAGGCGGAGTGCTTTTGCACCCGGAAGCTTTTGGAGCTTTCCCAAAAGGCCTTCCCCGCCCCGTCCCATTTGAAGGCAAAGCTTCGTCAGGCGGAGGCAGAAGGGGGACTTACCTATTCTTCCCAGCAATTACAGGCACTCACCGACGCCGCCACCTCCGGGCTTCTGATTATCACCGGCGGCCCCGGCACCGGCAAAACCACGGTGGTCAACGGTATTTTGTCCCTTTATCAGCAGATGGGGCTTAAATGCCTTTTGGCCGCCCCCACAGGACGGGCCAGCAAGCGGCTGACGGAGGTCACGGGGCAGGAGGCTTCCACCATCCATCGGCTGCTGGAGGCTACCATTGACCCCCACACCGGGGATATGTTCTTCTTCCGGGACGGCTCCAATCCCTTGAAGGCCCAGGTGGTGATTGTGGATGAGATGTCCATGGTGGACATTTCCCTGTTCCACGCTCTTTTGGAGGCCATTCCCCAAAACTGCCGTCTGATTCTGGTAGGCGACCCGGATCAGCTGCCTCCCGTGGGGCCGGGTTTCCCCTTCCGGGATATGCTCCGCAGCGGCTGTATTCCTGCCGTCCGGCTGACGGAGATTTTCCGCCAGGCTCAGGAAAGCCTGATTGTGATGAACGCCCACCGGGTAAACCAGGGGAATCTTCCGGAGCTGCGGGACACCACCCGGGACTTCTTCTTCCTGCCCGCCAAATCCCCGGAACAGGTGGCTGCCACCATTGTGGGGCTTTGCACCACCCGGCTTCCCCAGCGGATGCACATTCCGGCTGAGCAGATTCAGGTCCTCTCCCCCACCAAAAAAGGACCTGCCGGCACCGCAGCCCTGAATGTTCAGTTGCAGCAGCAGCTGAATCCCCCCGCCCCGGGGAAAAAGGAAAAGGCCTATGGCCAGACCGTGTTCCGGGAGGGAGACCGGGTGATGCAGGTGCGGAACAACTACGACCTGCTATGGACCAAAACCGACGGCTCCGCCGTGGGCACCGGGATTTTCAACGGAGACGTGGGCATCATCCGCTCCATCGATTTGCAGCAGGAGGTGATGACGGTGGTCTTTGACGACCGGGAGGCGGAGTACGATTTTACCCTCCTGAATGAGTTGGAGCTGGCCTACGCCATCACCGTGCACAAAAGCCAGGGCAGCGAATACCGGGCGGTGGTTCTCTCCGCCTGGAATGGTTCTGCCTACCTTCTCAACCGCCGGGTGCTCTACACTGCCATCACCCGGGCAAGAGAACTTCTGATTATTGTAGGCCAGGGGCAGACCATCGCCGCCATGGTGCAAAATGCCAATGTGGGCAAGCGGTATACAGGGCTGAAGCTGCGGCTGGAGGAGGCTGGCCATGGCTAAGTGGGAGAGGCTGAAACTCCTCCTCTTTCCTCCCAAATGCGTCCTTTGCGGAAGGCTCCTGGGGAAAGAGGAGACGGATCTGTGCCACACCTGCCGGGTGGAGGCCCCGGAATTTCCCAGAGCAAAAATTTCCTTTTCCTTTCTTGCAGGATGGACGGCGGTATGGTATTATAGTGGGTATGTACGCACCAGTCTTTTGCGGTACAAGTTTTGCAATGTCCGCAGCCATGCCCAGTGCTATGGAAGGCTCCTGGCCATGAAGCTACTGTCCCAGGGGTGGGACAGGCCGGAGATTCTCACCTGGATTCCCATTTCCCCCCGGCGGAAAAGCCACCGGGGCTTTGACCAGGTAGAGCTGATTGCCCAGGTGGTAGCCCGGGAACTGAATCTTCCCCTCACCCCTGCCTTGAAGAAAATCCGCCACAACCCGCCCCAGTCCCGGATTTCCGGTGCCGCCGCCCGGCGGGCCAATGTGCTGGGAGCGTATCAGGCGGTGGACCCGGAGGCCATCCGGGGCAAAACCATCTGGCTGCTGGACGACATTCTCACCACCGGTGCCACTGCCTCCGAGGCAGCCCGCACCCTCCTCACCGCAGGGGCAAAGAAGGTGTACTGCGCCGTGGTGGCAGCGGCGAACCATGAAAAATTGAAAAACAGCAGGTGAATACAATGCAACTGATTTCCCATGACCTGGGCGTGGACCTGGGTACTTCCAATGTACGCATTTATGTGGACGGCAAGAGCGTGATTGCCCGGGAGCCCTCTGTGGTAGCGGTGGACAAGAACACCGGCAAGATCCTCCAGGTGGGCGCTGCCGCCCGGAATATGCTGGGCAGAACCCCCGGCAATGTGGTGGCCATGTCCCCGCTGAAAGACGGCGTCATCTCTGACCATGAAATGACGGTGAAAATGCTCCAGATTCTCTTCCGCTCCGTCTCCAAGTCCTCTCTCTTTACCCCCAAGCCCCGGGTGATTGTGAGCGTTCCCAGCAGCATCACCGAGGTGGAGGAGCGGACGGTCATCAATGCCGCCATCGAAGCCGGTGCCCGCCGGGTATACCTGATTGAAGCCCCCCTGGCTGCCGCTCTGGGTGCCAACCTGGACATCAAGGGCCCCAACGGCCACATGGTGGTGGATATGGGCGGCGGCACCTGCAACATTGCGGTGCTGTCCATGAACGGCGTGGCAGTTTCCTCCTCCATTCCCATCGGCGGCATTGCCTTTGACGAAACCATCGCCCGGTACGTCCGCCGGAACTACGGCGTGATTATCGGGGAGACCACTGCCGAGGAAGTGAAAATCCAGGTGGGCAGCGTCTACCCCCGGCAGGAGGATCCCACCATTTCCGTCAAGGGCCGGGATGCCAAAAACGGCACCCCCCGGGAGCTGACCCTCACCTCCTCGGAGATTTTCAATGTTTTGCAGCGTCCCGCCCGGATGATTACCGACGAAGTCCTGTCTGTTCTGGAGGACACCACCCCGGAGCTGGTGGCAGACATTGCAGAAAACGGCATCACCCTCACCGGCGGCGGCAGCCTCATCTGGGGCATGGATATGCTGCTGACCGAGCGCACCGGCATCCGCTGCACCGTAGCCGACGACCCGGAGTCCTGTGTGGCTTACGGCTGCGGCAAGAGCCTGGGCTGGATTAACCACATGAACGAAGGCCCCATCAACATCGCCAGAAAGCGGATTCTCCGCAGATAAAGCTATACGCCGCAAACCGGAAAGAACCGGTTTGCGGCGTATGCTTTATTCCTGGGGCTTTTCCAGAATGGCCCCAATCTCCTCATAGGCTTTTTGCAGGTAGGGTTCCTGATAGGTGCTTTTTGCCTTGTCCAGCAGAATCTTTGCCTGGCCGAATTCTCCCCGGGAGATTTCCTCCAGCACATCCACAATGGCAATATTGCCCCCATAGGCCTTTCCGGTGCGGAATTTGGTGAAAAGTGGCCGGCTGCTGTCATAAAGGGTCTGGGCCTTCTCCGTCTGTCCTGCCAGGAAATAGCTTTCGCATAGGTTGATTGCCCGCACCACCCGGGCGCTGTCCACCCGGAGCTGCTTGGGGTCCACGGCCTCCAGGATGGAGATGGCTGTCCCATAGTCCTTTTCCTCCATATACCCTGCCGCCAGGTTCAGCTCCAGGGTGCTGCGAAGGGTTTTGCCCTTGGCGGTTTTGCGCAGGGCTTCCATCCCCTCTATGTACCCCCGGGAATCTCCGGCATAGAGAAGGGTCAGAAGCTTTTTCACCCTTCCCATGTAGTAAAGATTATAGGAGATGTTGATGACCAACGCCCCCAGAACCACCACGATGGCAGCAATCCAGTAGCCCTGCATAAACACATCTTCGGGAATCTGAAAGCTGTTCTGAATCAGAACCAGCACAAGACCCAGGCATACGCCAAACAATACGACTTTTCCAATGCGCTTCATAGGTATGCTCCTTTCACCCCAAAATCCACTTCTGTCCGTCGGGCATTTCCATCAGGACCCCGGGGATAAGCTCCCGGATTTCCCCATTGGGAAAGTGCCGGACCACCACTTCCTCCCGATAGTCGGGATCTTCATACCAGCGGCTGAAATACAGCAATTCTCCCTCCCGGCAGGTAAAGGACTCTGTATTTTCCAGGGCAAAGTCCGCTTTTTCCGGCCAGACCACCTGGAAGTCATTTTCCGCCCCCTGGCGGATCATCATAAGGGGGGATTGGGCCAGCATCAGGTTATAGCAATCCTTCACCGCCCCCAGGGGAATCTCTGCGGTAAGAGTTGTCTCCCCTAAGTCATGGTCATACCGGAAAAGAGAAATGGTCTTCCGGGGAAAGTCCACCATGAGGATATACACCTTTCCATCTTCCCAGGCAGGACTGCCAAAATACTGCCCTGCCTCCCCCCGGATGGGCTCCACCACCTCCCCTTCCGGGTAGCGAATCAGGAGCAGGCGGTTGCTATTCACCGGGTGACGGCTCTCAAACAGCTCCTGAGCCTCGTACAAATCCCCGCTGGCATAGTCACAGCACCAATACCAGCAGGTGCTGCCGGGGATTTCCTGAAAATTGTAGATACCGTTTGTGGGGATGATTTTCATAGGGACTCCTTTCTGTCTGTCCATTCCTTCCACCGGGCATTTTCCAGCGTCATGATGGTGTATTCCGGGAATTTTCCATGGATTTCCCCAAGGCAAATTTCACTCCAGGTTCCACCGGAGCCTCTGCCTGTGGGTTTCAGCTCCGCCGGACTGCACCAGGAGGCTTTGTATGAAGAATCTATCCTTCCGCAAATTTCACATTGCCTCCCCCAAGCGAAACAATCGCTGCCGTAATGGAGGATGATTCTTTTGTAGCTGTGCTTGTGGTCAGACCGCTTCTTGCTGTTGGATTTGGAGGCTGTGGACGATTTGCCTCTGTATGGCCCCGCTTCTTCCTCCTGGGGCTGGCGGTGCTGATTTTTGTATTGGTTTGCTTTTTCAGGAATCACGGTCAAAGCGCCTCCTCTCCGCCGGTATCACAAGTGGGAAAATCAATCCCCCACGCCCACCAAACTATATCCATTTTCCCTGGCAATCTCACACACATGGCCCAAACCGGTTCCAAACTGCCTGATTTTTTTCAGGGATATACCGTATGTTTCAATCACCTTGTTTTCTGCCGGGCTGTTTTCTTCCGCCCACTTTACTACGGAATCGGAGAAAACTTTGATTTGGGAAACCGCTTCAGCCGGGAGGAAAACCTCCCCATATGGGTCAAACAGATAAAAAGTTTGGTAGTTCTGGAAAGATTCCCGGAAATCGTACAAAAAGTCATCCAATTTCTCCGGCAATACCACACAGAAATCTCTTATTGCTTTTCGGGGTTTCCTGGTCAGCATCTCCACGGCCTGGGAGATACTTTCCGCCGCCACAATTTCCATAGCCATCCTCCCTTTCAGTCCCAGGAGTTAAACACAATCTGCCCCACCGTACGGGGTTTCCAATAGGCAATCTGCGCCAGCTCTGCCTTCCCCAGGGCTCCGGCTTCCTCCTGCCAATCCTTTTGAAGCATCTGCAAGGAAAGCACATGGCAGTCCTCCGGCAGGGAACAGGGCGGCTCTGTAAAGGCAATTTCCCCGAATTCCAGAGACCTGGCAAAGGCCACCCAGGCAAATGGGGCATTTTCCAGCAGGTAGATTTCCCCCTGACGGGTTTGGATTTTTGCGGCGTAAAAGTTTTTTCCCGCCAAATCCAGATCCAGAGAAAGAACCTCCCCGGAAAGCTGACGGGCCAGGGCATAGGACAGCCGTCGGAACGCCCCCGCTCCCCCTTGAAAGGTGGGTTGACTTTCCCAATCTCCGAAGCCGGTAATCCCGGAAGGCAGCATATTTCCCCCACCCTTTCCACGGCAAAATTCTTAGTTCGGGGATTTTACCACAAATATGTGAATATTCTGTTTTCTTTTTCCAAAATTACCGAAAACTGTAAAAAAGGACATGACCGGGAAGTCATGTCCTTTTCATGTCTATTCGTTTCCGATTACAGGGGGTAAGCAGCCTCGTCGCAGATGATGGTCACATCGGGATGGAACTGCAGGATGGAAGCGGGAACCTGGGGGGTCACGGGGCCGCAGAGGGTCTTGTAGAGAATCTCCTTCTTGTCGGCGCCGGTGGCTACCAGAACCACCTTCCGGGCTGCCATCACGGTGCCGATGCCCATGGTGTAAGCAGCGGTGGGAACCTCGTCAATGGAGTTGAAGAAACGTTTGTTGGCCTGACGAGTAATCTCCTCCAGCTCCACCTCGTGGGTCATGGCGGGGAAATGGTCGGTGGGCTCGTTGAAGCCGATGTGGCCGTCGTGGCCGATGCCCAGCAGCTGCAGGTCAACGCCGCCCCACTCCTCAATCTGCTTCTCATAAGCCTGGCACATAGCCTCCACGTCCTCGGTCTGGCCGTTGGGAACGATGGTGTTCTCGGGCTTGATGTTCACATGATTGAACAGGTTCTCCTGCATGAAGTACCGGTAGCTCTGGGGGTGATCGCCGGACAGGCCCTTGTACTCATCCAGGTTGGCGGAACGAACCCGGGAAAAATCAATCTTACCGGCCTTGCAGCGCTCCACCAGCTCCCGGTACAGGGGCAGGGGGCTGGAACCGGTAGCCAGGCCCAGAACACAGGCGGGCTTGGTCTGGATCAGGGTCTCGAACAGGTCGGCAGCGACCTTGCCCATCTCCTCCGGGTTCTTAACTTTGATAACTCTTGCGTGAATCATGGGAATCCCCTCCTATATAATGTACCTTCATACTATCATTGTTTCTCCACTTTGTCAACTCACCGGAAGCAAAACCAGCCGGGGAAACCCCCGGCTGGCTATAACTTAATAGGTGATCTGGCTGATAACTTCCTTCAGCTTGTTGGCGCTGGCCTGGAGCTTTACCACTTCCTCGTCCGTCAGGGGGTTGAGGATCTTGCCCCGGACACCCTTCCGGTCCACCAGGGTCAGCACGGACAGGCACACATCGTCCACGCCGTACTCACCGTGCATCATGGTAGATACGCTCAGAGCGGTGCCGGCGCCGGAGTAGATGCACTTGCAGATGTGGCACACGGACATAGCCACGGCAAAGAAGGTAGCGCCCTTGTTCTCAATAATCTGGGCACCGGACTTCTTCACGAACTCCTCCACCTCGGCGTAGTCCTGATGCCAGTCGATTCTGTCGGCATCCGGTGCATTGTGCTTGTAAGCATCAATGTGGTTGTTGGCAATGTGAGCCAGGGACCAAGGCACGAAGGAGCTGTCGCCGTGCTCGCCGTACACATGGGCATGGACATTCTTGGGGCTGATGCAGAACCGCTTGGCCAGCTCAGACTGGAGACGGCTGGTATCCAGAATGGTGCCGGAGCCGATGATCTGATTCTCCGGCAGGCCGGAAATCTTGGTGAACACATAGGTCAGCACATCCACAGGGTTGGAAACAATCAGGTAGATGGCGTCCTTTGCGTGGGGCACAACACCCTCGGCAATGGACTTGAGAATATTTACATTGGTCTGAGCCAGATCCAGCCGGGTCATGCCGGGCTTTCTGGGCATACCGCTGGTGATTACCACAATATCAGAGCCGGCGGCATCCTCATATTCACCGGAGCGGACAATGGCAGGAGAATGGAAGGGAGCGCCCTGGTAAATGTCCAGTGCTTCGCCCAGTGCCTTCTTCTTGTTGATGTCCACCAGAACAATCTCAGAGGCAACGCCCTGAATCATCAGGTCGTTGGCTACCGTTGCGCCTACGCTGCCTGCGCCGATAACAGTGATCTTACTCATAGCAATAACTCCTTTATCAATTCAGGGATTCAACCCTTTTATATCGATAATACTATATTGTTTCTGCCGGTTTGTCAACCCTGGAAGATGGGAAACTTTCTCCTTTTCTGCGGTTCTGTGGAATATGCCAAAAAGTGTTTTCCACTTTCTTCTATATCCGTTATTTTGCCGGGAAATCCGTCAGAAGCTTCACCAGCACCTTCACCGCCAGCTCCATGTCCTCCACCGGGATATACTCGAACCGGCCGTGGTAGTTCTCGCCGCCGGTAAAGAGGTTGGGGCACAAAAGGCCCATGTAGGAAAGCCTTGCCCCATCGGTGCCGCCCCGGACAGGCACCACCCGGGGAGTAAGCCCCACCTCTTCCATGGCAGCCTTGGCCCGGTAGACAATCTGCATACAGCCCAGCATGGGCTCTTTCATGTTGTAGTAGCTGTCCTGGATGGTAAGCTCCACGGTGCCTTCCCCATACTTGTCATTTAAGAAAGCGGCGGCACTTTCCATCCGGCGCTTTTTCTCCTGGAACTTTTCCATGCTGTGGTCCCGGATGATGTAGCGCAGGGTGGAATGCTCCACGCAGCCCTCCATATCCGTCAGGTGGATGAAGCCCTCATACCCTTCCGTGTACTCCGGCTTTTGATTCCTGGGCAGCAGGCTCTCAAATTCCATGGCGATGTACTGGGAATTGACCATCTTATCCTTGGCAGAGCCGGGATGGATGTTAAGGCCCTGAAATTTTACCGTTGCGGCGGCGGCATTGAAATTCTCAAACTCCAGCTCCCCTACCGTACCGCCGTCCACCGTATAGGCATAGTCTGCCCCAAAATCCTGGACAGAAAACCGGTCGGCGCCTCTGCCAATTTCTTCATCCGGGGTAAAACCGATGCGCAGGGTGGCGTGGGGCTGCTTGCTCTCCAGCAAGACCTGGGCCGCTGCCAGAATCTCCGCCACGCCGGCTTTGTCGTCCGCCCCCAGCAAGGTGGTGCCGTCGGTGACAATCAGGTGCTTTCCCGTGTGCAGCTCCAGATTCTCATACTGGGATTGCCTGAGCCAGATGTCCTTCTCCGGGTTCAGGCAGATGTCGCCTCCCTGGTATTCTACGATTCTGGGGCGGATATGGTTCCCGGAGGCATCCGGGGAGGTGTCCATATGGGCAATGAGGCCGATGATAGGCAGGTTCAAATCCCCGGGGACAGTGCCGAACACATAGCCGTTTTCATCCATATGGGCATCGGAAATGCCCATTTCCTGCATCTCCTCCACCAGTTTCGCCCCCAGCACCTTCTGACCCGGGGTGGAGGGGCAGGTTTCCGACGCCTCATCGGAGGTGGTTTCAAAGTTTACATAACGCAAAAAGCGTTCCACAACGGTAGACATAACTTACTCCTTTCCAAAAAGGAGCCGCCGCAAAAGCGGCGGCTCGGGAAAAACGGATTTACTTGGCGGCGTTTACCAGCTCAGCGGTATCCTGCGCAATCATCAGTTCCTCATTGGTGGGGATGACCCAAACCTGAACCTTGGAGTCGGGAGTGGAGATGCACATCTCCTTGCCCCGCTGGCCGTTCTTCTCCGGGTCAATCTTCACACCCAGGTAGCCCAGGTAGTCGCAGATGGTCTGACGGGTCTCGGGGCCGTTCTCACCCACGCCGGCGGTGAAGGTAATCACATCCACGCCGTTGAGGGCTGCGGTGTAGGCACCGATGTACTTGGCAACCTCGTAGAAGAACTTCTGCAGAGCCAGAATGCACTTCTCGTCGCCCTGCTTCTCACCATCCTCCAGGTCACGGAAGTCGGAGGACTTCTCGGACAGAGCCAGCACGCCGGACTTCTTGTTCAGCATGGTCAGGCACTCGTCCACGCTCATGCCGTACTTGTTGCAGATGAACTGCACCACGCAGGCGTCGATGTCGCCGCAGCGGGTACCCATGGGGACACCAGCCAGAGGGGACAGACCCATGGAGGTATCCATGCACTTGCCGTTCTCGATGGCGCACAGGGAAGAGCCGTTACCCAGGTGGCAGTTGATCATCTTGAAGTCGGTCTTGCCCAGCAGAGCCGCAGCCCGGCGAGCCACATACTTGTGGGAGGTGCCGTGGAAGCCGTAGCGGCGGATGTCGTCATTCTCATAGTACTCGGTGGGAATGGCGTACCGGTAAGCCTTGGGGGGCATGGTCATATGGAAAGCGGTGTCGAACACGGCAACCTGGGGAGTGTTGGGCATAACTGCCTGGCAAGCCCGGATACCCATGAGGTTAGCAGGGTTGTGGAGGGGTCCCAGGGGGATGCACTCCTCAATGGCCTTGATGCAGGCATCGTCAATGATGCAGGAATCGGAGAACTTCATGCCGCCATGGAGCACCCGGTGACCCACGGCATCAATCTCGTCCACGGACTTGATCACGCCTTCCTGGGGGTCCTGGAGAATCTCCAGCACAGCGGCAATGGCCTCGGAGTGGGTGGGCATGGGAATGTCCTTGACCACCTTCTTGTCGCCTACCTTGTGGGTCAGGCGGCCGTCGATGTAGATACGCTCACACAGGCCCTTGGCAGATACATCGCCGGTCTCCGGATCCATCAGCTGATACTTCAGGCTGGAGCTGCCGGCGTTGATAACCAAAATGTTCATTGGAATCTTCCTCCCTAAAATAATTACATTTCTTTTTTGTACAATCTGGTACTATACCTGTAGCTGTTTCTATTGTATAATATGTTTCCAGTTTTCGCAAGTCCTGTGGGAAGTTTTTTTAGGAGGTTGGCTGATTTTGCAGATTGCAGGCATTATTTGTGAATACAATCCCCTGCACAAAGGGCATGAAAGGCAGCTGACCCTGGCAAAAAGCCTTCTGGGTCAGGATTCAGCGGTGGTGTGCCTTATGAGCGGCAACTTTGTCCAGCGGGGATACCCGGCCATTGTGGACAAATCCCTCCGGGCTAGGGCAGCGGTTGCCTGCGGTGCCGACCTGGTGCTGGAGCTGCCCATTACCGCCTGTCTTTCCTCGGCGGAAGGGTTCGCCGCCCGGGGGGTGGAGATTCTCTCCCGGCTGTGCACCCACCTGTGCTTCGGGGCAGAAACCGCCCAATCGGAAGAAATTATGGAAACCGCCAAGGCATTGAACAGCCCGGCTTTCCCCCCGGTGCTGCGGGAGTTTCTGCAAAAAGGGCTGAGCTTTCCTGCCGCCCGACAGGGGGCGCTGGAATCCCTGGGAGCTTCCGCCCACTTGCTCACAAAACCCAACAACATTTTGGCGGTGGAGTACTGCAAGGCAATTCTCGCTCAGAATTCCCCCCTCATTCCCCTGCCCATCCACCGTCCGGGGGATTATCACGCCGCTGCCCCCCACCCGGAGAACCCCTCCGCCACCGCCCTGCGGCTAAGAATGGAATCCGGCGGGGATTGGCAGCCCTTTGTGCCGGAAAAGACCCGGGAAATTCTTGCCCAGGGACAGCTCCATACCCGGCTTTCCGGAGAAAAAGCCATGCTCTACCGGCTGCGGACCATGACGGAGGAAGAATTTGCAGCGCTTCCCTACGGCTCTGAGGGGCTTTGGCGGAAGCTCATGCACGCCGCCCGCCAGGAGAATACCCTGGAGGACATTCTCACCGCCGTCAAATCCAAACGCTACACCCGCTCCCGGCTGGACCGGATGGTGATGTGCGCCTTTTTGGGGCTCACGGAAGAAACCCTCTCCCAGCCCGTCCCCTATGTGCGGGTGCTGGCCTTCAACGAAACCGGACGGCAGATTCTCCGGCAGCAAAAGGGCAATTTCCCCCTGTGCCATACAGGAGAGTCCATGGAGCACCCCTACTGGGCGCTGGAAACCCGGGCCCAGGATCTTTACGGCCTGTTTGCCCAGAATGGCCCGGAGCCCCCGGGAATGGAAAAAAAGCGGCGAATTTTCTATACCCCATAAACAAACGGCGAAGATGCCTTGGCATCCTCGCCGTTTTCCTGTCTCAGTAACCCCCGGGTCTGGCGGCTTCGTAGTTGTCCAGGTAGAAATCCGCTTTGGGGATGATGTACTTTCCGCCCTTCCCTGTCACCGCAAAAAAGCTGTTCCCTTCCCAGCCGAGACCCATTTCCATCACTTCTGTATTACCGCCGTTTTCCAGCCGCATCGGCTTACCGGTTTCCAGGTCGGCATAGTAGACTCCAACTGCCTGTTCCGGTGTGCCCATAGGGCCCTCCTCTGTAATGAAAAACACTTTTCCGTCCATAATCAGATAGTTTATGATATTGTCCATAGTCAGCAGTTCCCGCTTTTCCAACTTATCCAGGTCATACAGGCACAAGGTGTCCTTCTCCTGGAATACCACAATATTTCCGTAGGTTTTGGAAGGGTCTCCGGTGGGGTGAAAGCCGTTTTCCTCTTCCGAGGAGATGATGGTGTAGCTTCCATCGGAAAACCGGTACAGCCGCAGGGCATAGTTATCATAGAACACATCGCTTTGGGGGTCATCTCCCAGATAACGGGCATACTGGGCTAAGGCATAGTCCCGATTCATGGCAAGAATGGATATGGACTCCCCTTCCTCTTCCCAGGTAAGTGCCTGTTTTTCTCCGGTTTTCAGATCATAAAGAAAAGTTTCCCTGGATTCCTCTCCTTGGGGATTGCGGATTTCATTGGGGATTTTCCGCAGAAATACCGTCATCCGGTCATAGGCGCACCGCTCCAAAGCGCAGCTATAAAAATAGTCCTCTGTATGCTTCCAGGCATCCAGTTCCGTGATTTCCCCGCTGGACAGGTCTTTGGCGCAAAGCCGCTCCCCCGCATCGTCAGAAAGGACATAATACAAAATCCCTTTGTACTCCACCATCATGGAAGCGTTTCCCAGCCAGGCCTGGCAGGTACTGTCATTGTGGGGACAGCCTGGCTGACTGCACAGAATCATAGTACGGCCGGATTGGGCATCATAGTAGCGGAGGTATTCCCTGCCATAGAAATATCCGTCCGACACGGTGGAGGCAACTCCCCACAGGGATGTACTCCTGGCTTTCCGGTTCTCTTGGGGGAGGGGATAACTTTGGGGAGCAGTGCCTTCCAGGTCCGTAGCACCTTCCGTTTCAGTGGAAGCCTGGGACGAGGCTTGCTCTATCCCTGATACGCAACCGGAGAACATCCCCAATATAATCAGTAGACACGGCAGTATCAACGCTTTTTGGGTTTTCATTTACTTTTCCCTCCCCTGCTTGAGATTACATTTAGTAAGCGTACACGCTGAATGTGTAGTTATTATGAGATGATTCTATTTTCGCAGAGCCACGAATATAATTATATTTTATTACTTGTGCCATTCCTT
>DVFK01000042.1 GCA_018713285.1 Candidatus Faecousia excrementigallinarum | reverse complement strand
CGGGGCGGCAGAGGTGATTGCCGCTGCTGGCCTGCCGGAAAATGTCCGGGGAGAGACCCTGGGGATTCCGGAGTTTGCCCGGCTGTCCAAAGAAATTTCCGGGAGGCTTCACCATGATTGAGTTTTTGTTTCTGGATCTGGACGACACCATTTTGGACTTTCAGAAGGCGGAGCGGCTGGCTCTGGCCAAGACCCTGGAGTCCTTCGGCCTGCCGCCGACAGATACCGTCCTTGCCCGGTACCATGAAATCAACCGGGAGCACTGGGAGCGGCTGGAGCGGAAGGAGCTGACAAGGCAGCAGGTTCTGGTGGGAAGATTCGCCGCCCTCTTTGCCGAGATGGGCCTTTCTGCCCAGGCGGAGCAGGTTGCCAGAGCCTACGAGGAGAACCTCAGCCAGGGGCATTACTTCCTCCCGGGAGCGGAGGAGGCCCTCAAGTCTTTGAGCAAAAAATACAAGCTGTACTTAGCCAGCAACGGCACCGCCCGGGTTCAGGCGGGACGGCTGAAAAGCGCCGGAATCATCCCTTATTTTCAGGAGATTTTTGTGTCGGAGGAGATGGGATACAACAAGCCGGACCCGGCCTATTTTGATGCCTGCTTTGCAAGGATTCCGGGCTTTCGGAAGGAGCGGGCCATGATGGTAGGGGACAGCCTGACCTCGGATATTTTAGGGGGGATTCAGGCGGGAATTGCCACCTGCTGGGTCAATCCTCACCACAAAACCGGGGAAATCCACCCCGACTATGAAATTGAAAGCATTACCCAGTTGGAGGCGTTATTACATAACCTATGAAGTACATTGATTTAGAAACCTATCCCCGGCGGAGCCACTACGAATTTTTCAAGGCCAAGGCCTATCCCTATGTGGGCATGACCGCCAATATGGATGTGACGGAGCTGGTGGCCAAGGCAAAGGCCATGGGCAAGTCCACATTCCTGGCCTGCCTGTACGTGGGCATTCAGGCCGCCAACCGGGTGCCGGAGCTGCGGCAGCGGATTGTGGGGGACAAAATCGTAGAATTCGACTTCTGCCACGCCGCCCACACGGTGGCCCTGCCCGACGAAACCTTCTGCAACTGCCTGACCAACGGTCAGCTGTCCTTTGCGGAATTTCTGGAGGACGCAAAAGCCCGGCAGGAGGAGGCCAAGCATCACCACGGCTTTGTGGGTACCCAGGAGGACGAAACGCCCCTGCTGTTCTTCTCCTGCGTCCCCTGGGTGGCCTTTACCCAGGTGATTCAGCCCGCCCCCATCCCGGCAGACTGCAACCCCCGGATTGTCTACGGTAAGTTTATCAAGGAAGGTGACCGCCTTCTCATGCCCGTAGCCATCCAGGCCAATCACGCCCTGGTAGACGGCCGCCACATCGGAAAATTCTACCAGGCCTTTGAAGAAATCTGCCGGGAGGTATGCTGCGGCGAGTCGCTGCAACCCTAAGCCCCCCTTGCCAAAGGGGGGTGCCTCGGCAACGCCGAGGCGGGGGGATTCCGTAGCCATAGCGCTCCACATTGGCCTGTACTTTGGGAAAGTGCCTGCTGTGGAATCCCTCAGTCAAAAATCAAAGATTTTTGCCAGCTCCCTTTCACAAGGGAGCCTTTTTGCGCAGTATCGATACCGGGCGGGGCAGGGAAGTAACGAATACAGACCAGCTGCCGTGCGAAATCGGCGGCGGGCACTGCCCGCCGCCACAAAAAAACAGGACACCATTTGGTGTCCTGTTTTGTTTAGTCGTCGATGCGGCGGATGTGGGCTCCCAGAGCGGAGAGCTTCTCCACCAGACGCTCGTAGCCCCGCTCCACGAAGTGGATGTTCTCCACCACGGTGGTGCCCTGGGCTGCCAGTCCGGCGATAATCAGGGCAGCTCCTGCCCGCAGGTCGTGGGCGCAGACAGTAGCCCCGGTGAGCTGTTTCGTGCCGGTGACCGTGGCGGTCTTGCCGGTGATGAGGATGTTGGCTCCCATGGATTGAAGCTCCGTGCAGTAGCCGAAGAACCGGGTCTCGTACACATTTTCCGTCAGACGGCTGATACCGCTGGCCAGAGTCATGCACACGCAAATCTGCGCCTGCATATCCGTGGGGAATCCGGGATAGGGCCGGGTCTTTACGGTGGTGTGGTGGAGTTTTCCGGTGGAGCGGATGCGGATGGCATCGTCATAATTGATGATGGATACCCCCATCTCCTGGAGCTTGGAGGTGATGCAGTCCATGTGCTTGGGGATGACATTCTGCACCAGCACATTGCCGCCCACTGCCGCTACCGCAGCTAAGTATGTACCCGCCTCAATCTGGTCGGGGATGATGGCGTAGGAACCGCCCCGGAGCCAATCCACACCCCAGATTTTCACCACTTCCGTACCGGCGCCGGAAATCCGGGCACCCATGGTGTTCAGGAAGTTGGCCAAATCCACAATGTGGGGCTCTCTTGCGGCGTTGTAGATAATGGTCTGACCGGGGAGAAGGCAGGCTGCCATGATAATATTGATGGTAGCGCCCACGCTTACCACGTCCAGGGTAATGCGGCTGCCGTGAAGACCGTCGGGACCTTCCCGCAGGTAGACATAATCATCCGTCTCCTCCACGTCCGCACCCAGGGCGGCGAAGCCCTTCACGTGCTGGTCAATGGGGCGGGAGGCAAAGTTGCAGCCTCCGGGGAGAGCCACATCTGCCTGATGGAAGCGGCTGAGAAGCGCACCCATCAGGTAGTAGCTGGCCCGCATCTTCCGCACCAGCTCCGGATTGGGGCAGCGGTTGGTGATATGGGAGGCATCCAGCAGCAATACGCCGGGGCCTTCCTCCTGAATCTGTACCCCCATATCCCGGAGGATTTCCAGGAGAATCCGCACATCAGAGATATCCGGTACATTCTCCACCCGGCACACCCCATCCACCAAAAGGGCGGCGGGGAGGATGGCCACGGCGGCGTTTTTGGCGCCGCTGATGGTGACGCTGCCCTCCAGGGGAGTGCCGCCAATAATTTCATATTTTGCCAAGGGGGATCCACTCCTTGATAAAGTCAAATTCCAGTAGTACCATATTGTAGCACACTTTCCCGCTTTTGTAAAGGAACTTTTTGGTTTTTATCGGCGTATACCCTTGGGATAGTGATTTTTCATAACTTTTCCATCCCCTTTTCCCCAGCCGATGCTGTAGCCCCCTGTGGTAATCAGGCACCAGCCGGTTTTTTCCGTGGGCAGGGTCTCCCCATGGAGGTACCGGCCAATCTCGGGACTTTCCGGGGGATATTCCTGGGTACAGGGGCAGCTCCTGAGCCACAGGGCCAGGGCATGGGCAGGGATGAACCGGCTTTTCCGTACCTCCCCCAGCTCCAGACCGGGGCGTTCTGCCTTAATCCCAGCAAGGTCGGGCATTTCCTCCGGTGCCCAGAACAGGCGGCTGCCGAAGGTCAGGGCTCTTCCGGGAGGGAGGGAAATGCCCAACTCCTTGGCAAAGGAAAGCCACTCTTTTGGGAGCTTTTCTCCCTTTTCCTCAAAGGATTCGGGATTTTCCTGTCCTTGCCGCCGGAGCACCGCCACAAAATGCCCTTCCCCCAAGAGCTTGTGGGGCCACAGCCGGTAAAAGCCCGGAGCCGTCCGGGTAAACCAGGGAGCGTGCACATCCTCCGGCGTAAAATCCGGGTGGGCCGCAAGGAAGGCCTCCACCGCCTCCTCGTTCTCCGCCGGGGCAAAGGTGCAGGTGGAGTACACCAGCCGTCCCCCGGGGCACACCAGCTTCGACCCGGCTTCCAGAATTTCCGATTGCCGCCGGGCGCACATGGCGACCGTCTCCGGGCTCCAGTCCGTTACAGCCGCTTCCTCTTTCCGGAACATCCCCTCCCCGGAGCAGGGGGCGTCGATGAGCACCCGGTGGAAGTACCCGGGGTATTTTTTTGCCAGGGTTTGGGGGTCTGTGTTGGTCACCAGGGCGTTGGAAATGCCCATCCGCTCCACATTCCGGCTGAGGATTTTCGCCCGCTTGGGGTGAATCTCATTGGACAAAAGAAAGCCCTTTCCCCCCATTTTTCCGGCAATCTGGGTGGTTTTTCCCCCAGGGGCGGCACACAAATCGCAAATCCGCTCCCCCGGCTGGGGGTCCAAGAGGGCAGCTGCCGACATGGCGCTGGCCTCCTGTAAGTAGTATACGCCGGCCTCGTGGAAGGGGTGCAGGCCGGGGCGGGACTGGGGGTCATAATAGTATCCCATAGGCTCCCAGGGCACCGTCTCCCGGACAAAATTCAGGGCGGGCATCTTCCCCTTCAAGGGATTAAAACGCAGAGCCACGGCCCTGGGCCGCTCCAGACTCTGCAAAAAAGCGGGATACTCCGCCCCCAACTGGGCATGCATCCGCTGTAAAAATTCCTGAGGAAGCATAGGCTCTCTCCTTTTGAAAAGTTTATGCATTTACAAGGGCATTTTATCACAATTCCGGGAAAATTTCCACACAAAAAAGGCAGGTGCCGCAGCACCTGCCTCTGTAATTATGATTCTTTGCACAGCTCCCGGATTCCGGCGGCGATGCAGCACTCGGTGGTGTAGGGACAGTCCGGATAGTTGCAGTCCGTTTCCACAAGGATGTGGTCCTCTGTTACCACGGCCACCATCCGGCTGCCGTCTGTGCAGCGGCAGTAGCCGGAGAGGAAGGTTTCCTGTTCCACGCTCATTCCTCCCGGGTGACGCAGAAGCCCATAGGTGCCAGGGACAGCCAGGTGGGAGCCAGGGTATGGATGTGGTGACCGAAGATCACCCGGTTCACCGGCACCTGCCAGGCATCCATGCTGTGGTTGACATAAATGTGAAGCTTCTGCCCATTCAGGCTCCGGGTGAAGCCCAGCTTCCCATCACCGGCCTCAAAGAAGGCGATGTCACCCAGCCGGAGGGCTTCCTGACCTTTTCGCAGCTGACCCAGCTGCTGGAAGAAGGCCAGAAGCTCCCGATCCTCCCGGCCCCAGGGATAGGTGCGGCGGTTGAAGGGGTCTTTGTAGCCCTCCATTCCCGCCTCGTCGCCGTAGTACAGGCTGGGGGAGCCGGGGAGGGTGTACTGGAGAAAGGCAGCCATTTGCAGCCGCTCCAGAGCCAGATCCCGCTGGGAGCGGGACAGGTGCCGTTTGGATTTCTCCTCCCAGGTGCCGTCAAAATCGTCTACCAGAGCGGTGAGAATCCGGGGGGTGTCGTGGGTGCCCAGCATATTCATGTTGCAGGAAAGGACCTGGGGGGGATAGTTCTCCACGATGGTCATGACGGTCTCTTTCAGACCCTGACCGCCATCCCGCTCCTTCATAAAGTTCAAAATGGCGGTGCGGAAGGGGTAGTTCATGCAGGAGTCCAGCACTCCGTCCACAAAGTACCGGCGGCGGATGCCGTAGGCCTCCTTGTTGGAGGCATCCTCCCACACCTCGCCGATGAGCAGGGCATCGGGTTTCAGCTCCCGCAGCCGCTTTTTAAGCAGCAGTACAAACTCGTTGGGCAGCTCATCCACCACATCCAGCCGGAAGCCGTCGGCGCCCAGCTTCAGCCAGTGCTCCAGCACCGAGTCGGGCCCGGTGATGATGTAGTCGATGAAGCTCTTGTCCATTTTGTTCACGGTGGGCAGAGTGTCAAAGCCCCACCAGCTGTTGTAGCTGTCCGGCCACTGGTAGAAGGTGTACCAGCTGGCATAGGGGGAGTCCTGGGTGCAGTAAGCTCCCTTGCCCCCGAAGGTCCGCTCCTTGTCAAAGTAGAGACTGTTGGAGCCGGTGTGGGAATAGACCCCGTCCAGGATTACCCGGATGCCCCGGGCATGGGCGGCCTTGCACATGGCCGCAAAATCCGCTTTCGTACCCAGCATGGGGTCGGGGGTCTTGTAATCGCCTGTATCATAACGGTGGCTGGAAAAGCTCTTGGAGATGGGGTTCAGGTACAAAATGGTGGTGCCCAAAGAGGCAATATAGTCAATTTTCTCCGTAATACCCCGGAAATTGCCACCGAAAAAGTCGTTGTTCAGTACCAGTCCCTCCGGCGTGGGCTTCCAGGAGACCTCCTCGTACCAGTCCTGGTGGACGGTGTAGGGCTCCAGCTTGCCGGTAAGGTCGCAGCGGCCGGATTTGCAGAACCGGTCGGGGAAAATCTGGTAAATGGTTGCGCCTTTGGCCCAGTCCGGCGTGGTAAAGTCTGCCGGAATGCAGCTGAGCTGCCAGCAGTCCCCGGCTTCCATGTTGGTGTCGTTGCCCTGCTTGAACAGGCGGAAGCCGCCGGTTTTGGTGGTGATGTAGAAATAGTAGAAATACAGCCCGGTGTGTTCCAGGGAGAACTTTCCCTGGTAGATGTCATAGGCCCCACGCTTGATTTGATATTCCATGGGGACGGTGTGGCTGGGGGTTCCGTCCTGGTGGCAGAACTGCACGATGACTTTGGTGGTCTGCACGGAGGAGGGAATGTGAATGTGAAGAGTACAGCTTTGGTTAGGGGTGAGCGTCCCAAAGGGATCTTTATACATACGCTCTTTAGAATCGTATAAAATACGCATAAAAAGCTCCTGGATGATGAATTTTTGCAGTCCCCGAGGGGGAAAAGGCTCCCTTGTAAAAGGGAGCTGGCGCCGAAGGCGACTGAGGGATTCACAGTTGGCACTTCCTCAAAAGTACAAGCCTATGTGGAAAGCCGGAAGCCTTTTATCCCCCCGCCCCGGCGCTGCCGGGGCACCCCCCTTTTGCAAGGGGGGCTTTGGTTTGTGCATCCGTTTCGCCGCAGTAACGATACCGGGCGGGTCAGGGAAAGAACGATTAGCAGAAAGCCGTCGTGCGAAATGGTCAGCGGCCACTGGCCGCCGATACCGGGCGGGTCAGGGAAAGAACGAGTCGCAGAAGGCTATCGTGCGAAATTGACAGCGGCGGCACGCCGTTAGTTGCCGCAGACCTTGTTGAACATCTGCATATACTTCCCGGCGGGAACATCCCAGCTGAAGTCCTGGCACATTTCCACATACTGCAGCTTCTGGAAGGCCTGGGGATTGTTGTGGTACAGCTCCAGGCACCGCTTCAAAGCGTTCAGGAAGTCGTGGGCGTTGTAGCTCTGGAAGGTGAAGCCCAGGCCGCCCTCGCCATTTTCGTCCACGGGGGGCACGGTGTCCTTCAGACCGCCGGTGGCGTGGACCACAGGCACAGTGCCGTAGCGCATGGCGTTCATCTGGCTCAGGCCACAGGGTTCACTCTTGGAGGGCATGAGGTAAATGTCGCCGCCGGCATAAATCCGGGAGGCAAGGCCTAAGTTGAAGGTAATCTTGGCAGCTACCCGGTCCGGGAACTCCTCAGCAAGCTCCTTGAAGAACTGCTCAAACCGGGCTTCGCCGGTGCCCAAAATCAGCAGCTGGGCGTTTTCCTCCCACATAAGCTGCCGGGCGATGTGGCACAGCAAATCCAGTCCCTTGTGACCCACCAGACGGGTGACCATGACCATGAGGGGCACATCCGGGGCCTGGGGCAGACCCACTTCCTTCTGGAGGGCTGCCTTGCAGGCGGCCTTTCCTTCCCGGAAGGTGTCGGCGTTGTAGTGGGCAGGGAGCGCCGAATCGGTCTCCGGGTTGAAGGTGTTCACATCGATGCCGTTGGTAATGCCGGTGAGCTTCCAGGCAGCAGGAGCCAGGACGCTGTCCAGCCCATGGGCGTAGTAGGGATACATCAGCTCCTGGGCATAGGTCTCGGACACGGTGGAAACCATGTCGGCGGTCTCAATGGCACCTTTCATCATGTTGACGCAGCCGCTCATGTCCAGAGTGGGACGCCACTCCCAAGGCAGAGCCAGCACATCGTCAAAGAAGCTGCCCTCTGCCCAGCCCTGATACTCCACATTGTGGATGGTGAACACGCATTTGGTGTCCGGGAGCAAGGGCTGATACTGGGCCTTCAACAGGGTGGGAACCAAAGCGGTCTGCCAGTCGTTGCACTGGATTACATCAGGGATGAAGTCCAGATTCACCAGGGTGTCCAGGCAGGCCTTGGAGAAGAAGGCGAAGCGCTCGCCGTCGTCAATGTCGCCGTAGATGGCGCCCTCTCTGGCGCCGAAGTAGTACAGGCTGTCGATGAAGTACACCTGCACCCCATCGGCCCGGTTTTTCAGCTGGTATACGCCGGCGTACTGATTCCGCCAGCCCAGGCTTACATAAAACTGGGAAACCTGCTCCACTTCATACTTGGGGTTGTCCAGAATCTTCTTGTAGTAGGGAAGAATCAGCACAACCTCATTGCCGGGTATCCGGGCCAGGGCGGAGGGCAGAGCCTCCATCACATCTCCCAGACCGCCGGACTTGATATAGGGTGCGCCTTCGGAGGCCAGCATGGCGATTTTCATACAACTTCACCTCGTTTGATAATCACAGGGGTGGCGGGGGAACCGATGAGGGTTGAACCGGGGCGTACCACCACATCCTTGTCCAGAATCACATTCTTCAGGACGCAGCCCTCTCCGATGACGGCGTCGTTCATGATGACGCAGTTCTCCACCTGAGCACCGGCGGCAATCTGCACCTGCCGGAACAGAATGCTGTCCTTCACGGCGCCGTCCAGGACACAGCCGTCTGCTACGCAGCAGTGGGAAATCTGGCTGTTCTCCCCGTAGTAGGTGGGAACCCGATCCCGGACCTTGGTGTAGATGGGGTGGTTGCCGAAGAACAGATCCTGGTACACATCTCTTTTGAGAATAGCCAGATTGCTCTCAAAATATTCCTGGGTGGACTCGTTGAACAGAACCACGCCCTCGTGCTGGTAAACACCCACAGTCAGGTTGTTCTCGTGGTACTGCAAGGAAAGGAAGTCCCGCTCAAAGCGGTAGCGGTTCCGGGCTACTGCCTCCCGCACATGGTGCAGCAGCAGTTCCTTGGCGATGACGAAAAGACCCATGGAGGCAAGATACCCCTCGGGGGCTGCCAGGTCTACCGTCAGGTCGGAAATCTCTCCTGCCTCGTCCAGCTTGATGGCCAGGTCCAGCCGCTTCTTGCCGTTGGCGATACCGGCCTTGGTCACCACGGTAATGTCCTTGCCGCTGGAAACATGGGCCTCCAGCACCTTGTTCAGGTCGATGTTGTAAAGGACGCTGGGATCAGCCAGCACTACATAGTCGTCCTTGCTGCCCTCTTCCAGGTAGTCCGCCACAGAGTGGAGGGCGTCCAGCTTGCCCTGGTAGCTGGGAGCGTTGCCGGTGAAGTAGGGGTTCAGGAATTCCAGACCGCCCTGCTGCAGCTCCAGATCCCACTCCTCGCCGGAGCCGATGTGGTTCATCAGGGAGTTGTACTTGTACCGGGAGATAATGCCCACCCGGCGGATGCCGGAGTTGGCCATGTTGGAGAGAATGAAGTCAATCTGACGGTAGCGGCCGCCGAAAGGAAGGCTGGCCATGGTGCGCTTGTTGGTCAATTCGCCCAGAGAGCTGTCATAGATGTTGGCGAAGATAATACCCATTGCATTCATAGTCGATTTCCTCCCTTAGAGCATTTCCCCGGGGAGCAGTACGGTGTTGGCTTCCACCATGGCTCCCTTGCGGGTTACGCTGATTTTTTTGGTTTCTCCCGGTCCGAAGGCGCCGCCTACCACTGCGCCCTTGCAGATACGGCTGTCCTCGCCGATGATGGCGTGGCGGACGATGGCACCGGACTCAATCACGGCTCCGGGCATGATTACGGAGTCCTCTACCAGAGCCCCCTCGCCCACATAGGAGCCGATGGAGATGATGCTGTGGCGGACGGTGCCGAAAATCTTGGAGCCCTCTGCGATGAAGCAGTTGACGGTGACGGCACCCAAGTCTATGTAGCTGGAGGGGTAGGCATTGTTCCGGGCGTAAATCTTGCTGTGCTCGCCGCCCCGGAGGTCAAATACCGGCTCCTTGCCCAGAAGGTCCATGTTGGCCTCCCACAAAGAGTTGATGGTGCCCACGTCCATCCAGTAGCCGTCGAACCGGTAAGCCATCAGCTTGTGGCCGGATTCCAGCAGCTTGGGGATGATGGACTTGCCGAAGTCGTTGGAGGAATTGGGGTCCTCCTCGTCGGCAATCAGGAACTCCCGCAGTACCTTCCAGGTGAACACGTAGATGCCCATGGAGGCATTGGTGGACTTGGGAACCTTGGGCTTCTCCTCGAACTCATAGACGGTGCCGTCGGGGTTGGTGTTCATGATGCCGAAGCGGCTGGCCTCCTCTAGGGAGACGTTCCGCACGGCGATGGTGCAGCTGGCGCCGGACTTCTCATGGAAGGACACCATGGCGGCGTAGTCCATCTTGTAGATGTGGTCGCCGCCCAGAATCACCACATACTCCGGGGAATACCGGTCGATGAAGGCCAGGTTCTGGTAGATGGCGTTGGCGGTACCCTTGTACCAGCCGCTCTTTTTGTCGTTGCGCTCGTAGGGGGGCAGAATCTGTGCGCAGCAGTGGGACTTGTTCAGACCCCAGGGCTGGCCGTTGCCGATGTACTCGTTCAGCTCCAGAGGCTGATACTGGGTGAGGATTCCCACTGTGTCAATGCCGGAATTGACACAGTTGGACAGGGGGAAGTCGATGATGCGGTATTTGCCGCCAAAGGGGACGGCGGGCTTGGCGGTGTTTTGGGTCAACACCTTCAGACGGCTGCCCTGGCCGCCTGCCAAAAGCATGGCAATACAACGTTTTTTCTGGAAGTACATAGAAAGGCACCTCTCCTTTTTTGATTCAGCAAACCAGCGGTCAGAATGAAGGTCTGCTGTGTAAATATCCAGCTATAGCATAGCACAAATTTGAAGATTAGGAAATGGACAAAATGTCTAAAATCTTCTGCAAAGATATGTTGTTTTTCACAACGAGTGGGCACGGCGTGGGGAATTTACTGGGCATTTCGACAGAATTCAACAGCTTTTCCATCCAAATAATGTGGTGCCAGCCCCCCAATTTGAACCCGCAGTCGGCAAAATCGGCAAATTGCCGATAACCCATGGATTCGTGAAAAGCAAGGGAAGGGCGGTTGGAACCCTCAATAAGTGCATAAACTCTGGTATAACCCTGCATAGTCAAAATATGCTCCAAAATCCGGTACATCGTTTGACCAATTCCCCGACCCTGGGCCGCGGGAGACAGGTAGATGGACAGCTCTGCGCACCAGGAAAAGGCCGCCCGCTCAAAGGGGGCGCTGCCGTAGGCGTAGCCCAGCACGGTGCCATCTTCTTCCCACACAATCCAGGGAAACTGGGTGGTGATGGTATCAAATCGCCGGGTAAATTCCTCTAAAGTGGGCAAGCGGTATTCAAAGCTGTAGGGGGTATTTTCCACATAGGGACGGTAAATCTCCAGAATCTGGGGCAGGTCGGCGTGAACCGCCAGCCGGATGGCCATAGGCATCCCTCCTTTTGTATCTACTACTATTCTATAGTAGAGGTATTCCTCCGTCAACCCATGGCACCCTGCCCCCCATGTAAAATTTCTGTCAAGCGGCGGGCGGGCAGTGCCCGCAGCCAATTTCGCACGAAAGCTTTCTACTACTCGTTCTTTCCCTGACCCGCCCGGTATCGGCGGCTTGTCCGCCGAACCTATTACATATTCCCTCTTCACTATTCCCTAAAACTGCCCGGTAACGTTACCTTGCAGAAGGCTTCTGTAAATACCTCCCTCCGGGAGGGAGGTGGCTTGGGGCGCAGCCCCAAGCCGGAGGGAGCCATCGGGCGCATGGCCTGTTGGACTGCCGGGGATGGTACCTCTTACAAGGAAGCCTTTTTGCCTGGTGCATTTAACAAAAAAGCGGAAGAAGCTTGGCTTCTTCCGTTTTGCAGTCTGTCAAAGAACCCCCGGTTTTTGCCATGCAAAAACCGGGGGGTTGGCTATATAGGCGTTAAATAGCACAATATATTTGGAAAAAATGGAGTTCTCCCAACTCCATTTTGCCAGCTTTTTCAGATTCATGGCAGCATATTTCAGCCTGACCCATCTTGTGACTGCGGCCAGACC
>DVFK01000041.1 GCA_018713285.1 Candidatus Faecousia excrementigallinarum | reverse complement strand
GTTCATGAACAAGGCTGACCTGGTTGATGACGCTGAGCTGCTGGAGCTGGTTGAGATGGAGATCCGTGAGACTCTGTCCTTCTACGAGTTCCCCGGCGACGACACCCCCATCATCAAGGGTTCTGCTTTGGGCGTTCTGGAGTCTTCTTCTACCGACATCAACGCTCCCGAGTACAAGTGCATCCTCGACTTGATGAATGCAGTTGACGAGTATATCCCGACTCCGGAGCGCGACGACGCTAAGCCCTTCTTGATGCCGGTTGAGGACGTGTTCACCATCACTGGCCGTGGTACTGTTGCTACCGGCCGTGTGGAGCGTGGCGTCATCAAGAAGAACGAGGCTGTCGAGATCGTTGGCCTGCGTGAGGACAAGCAGAACACCGTCGTGACCGACATCGAAATGTTCCACAAGCTGCTGGACTACGCAGAAGCCGGCGACAACATCGGCGCTCTGCTGCGTGGTATCGACAAGAAGAACATCGAGCGTGGTCAGGTTCTCTGCAAGCCCGGCTCCATTCATCCCCACACCAAGTTCTCCGGCCAGGTTTACGTCCTGTCCAAGGAAGAAGGCGGCCGTCACACTCCTTTCTTCAACAACTACCGTCCTCAGTTCTACTTCCGTACCACCGACGTTACCGGCATCATCTCCCTGCCCGAGGGTGTTGAGATGTGCATGCCCGGCGACAACGTTGTTATGAATGTTGAGCTGATCACCCCCATCGCTATCGAGAAGGGTCTGCGGTTCGCTATCCGTGAGGGTGGCCGTACCGTTGGTTCCGGCGTTGTTACCGACGTTCAGGAGTAATTTCCAACTTAATCAAGCACCCGGTCTTCGGACCGGGTGCTTTTTTACTCTACTCACCAGCAGAATTCACAAAAAAACACTCTGTATTGATATAAAGTTTGACATATGGTATGTTTAGTACATAGATAGTTCACGGTTAGAATAAATGGATATTTAAAGTGGGAGGGATAGACATATGTATCGGAAACTCGTTCTTTTTGTTCTTTGTGTAACCCTTGTTTTGACCACAGCCGGCTGCTACGCCCAGGTTGAGAAACCTGAACAGTCCACCTCTGTACCGGCTGATACCACCCCCAGAGATACTACCCTCCCCAGGGAACCCCCCCAGCCGCAGGCAGATGGACCGCACTTTGCCATTACTCATGTGGAGCCCTTTGGGGTAAAAGCCAACACGAACATTCGCCTTTCGGTGGCTGGTCTTGGAAAAGGTGGCTATCCCACACCGGATGGGGAAGCTATGTATCTGGCATCCAGTACCGTTTCCTATTTTGACCCGGATTCGGGGACAGAATTTGCCGCCTGTCCCATTGCCGGCTGCACCCATAAAGATGATGCCTGCCCCGGACGGATTCCCGGTTTGACGGCTTTCTGCGCCGATGATACCTACTGGTATGCTTTCACCATGGTGGAGGATGTGCTGCGCCTTCTTCGGGTCGACCCTTCGACAGGAGACCGGACAGTGCTCCATACCTGGAAATACGGCGCTTACTTTGGCGATGGCATACTATCCTCGGGGTACATTCTGGCGGATATTTGCTCCTTCCTGGAACAAGATCGCACATCTTCCTATGTCAGCATTGACCTCGCCGATGGGACTGTACGGGAATTTGCCCGTTCCGATGAGATGGGACAAGGCAGACTGGCAGGAGGGGATTCCAACACGGTAATCATGGAGTGGTTAACCTATTCGGAACCACTGCTTACCTTTGAGCAGTGGCTGGAAGCCAACCCTGGAAAATCGGAGGAGGATTATTTTACCTATGTGGATCGGCTTTACTACCAGGACAATGTGGTTACCCTCCGCAGCTTTGATTTGACCACCGGCGATTACCGGGATTTGCCCAATACCCAGGGCGCCCGACTCTTCTCAGATCCCAACATCTCCTATGATGAATATTTTGTCTACCGCCAGGGAGATTCCGTTATGCTGGGGAGCTTTTCCGGGGAGGAATCCCGGACGGTTTTCACCGCTGATGGCATCATCAATGCCTGGCTTATGGATGGGCGGGTGTTCATCCTCCGTCAGGATGGGGCTCATCTTCAGGAGTGGGTGGCAGATATGGCGGGAGGCGAAGCAAAGCTTCTCCATGATTACGGTGAGTCAGACGGTGTTGTGTTCTCTGCCGTGCGGGAGATAAACGATTATTTTATTGGCTCTGGTAGCTCCTATATTTCCAAAGCGGACTACTACGCCGGGAATTTTGACAAAGCCAATTCCTTCTGAGGAGGCAAAGCTATGGAACTGCGGATTCAGGACTTGCGGAAAAATTACGGTGCCAAGCAGGCGCTGAAAGGGGTAACCCTCACCATGACGGAGGGGATTTATGGTCTGCTGGGCCCCAACGGTGCGGGAAAAAGCACCCTGATGAACATTCTCACCGGGAATCTGCCTGCCACCTCCGGCTCCATCTTCCTGGACGGCAGGGACATCACCACCCTGGGAAAAGCCTTTCGCAGCCGCCTGGGTTATATGCCCCAGTACCAGGCCTTTTATCCCGGCTTCACGGCGGAGCAGTTCCTCTGCTACATTGCATCCCTTCGGGGCATGACCAAGAATCACGCCAAGGAGCGGATTGCCTGGGCTCTGGAGCTTCTGGGACTGTGGGAGGTCCGCAAAAAAAGCATCCGCAGTATGTCCGGGGGTATGCGCCAGCGGCTGCTGCTGGCCCAGGCGATTTTGGACGATCCGGACATTCTGGTGCTGGACGAGCCTACCGCCGGCCTGGACCCCAGGCAGAGAACCATCGTTCGGAATCTGATTGGGGAGATTTCCCTGCAAAAAATCGTCCTGATTTCCACCCATGTGGTTTCGGATGTGGAGTTTACTGCCAAAGAACTGGTGCTCTTGTCCCAGGGGGAGATTTGCCTCCAGGGTACCCAGTGGGAGCTTACCTCCCAGCTGCAAGGGCAGGTCTGGGAGGTTTCGGTGCCTGAAAATCAGGTAGGGGAGTTGGAGAAGTATGGCACCGTCTGTGCCTTGGCGAAAGGGGAGAAGGGGGCGCTGGTGCGGCTCCTGGCCTCCCAGGCCCCACCCTTCCCGGCGGAGCCCATCCGGCCCTCCCTGGAGGATGTGTATCTGCACCAATTTGGAGAGGCGGAGGGATTATGAGCTGGGAACTGCAAAAGCTTTTCGGCAGCCGGTTTGTGGCCTTGCTCCTTCTGGGTGCGGCCATCCTCAACGGCGTGCTGTTTTATAACCATTGTACCGACGACGCCCCCGGCTATACCCTCTTGGAAATGAAGGAAAAGTATGAAAGTCAAGAGAGCCTGGAGGCCGAGCTGGAGCTTCTGGAGGCCTGGGCCTGGGACCCTTCCCAAAAGCTGGAGGGGGTGGAGCTGGTCGCCAAGGACCCCTTTGGGGAGCGGCGGCTGATTCTGGACATCCTGGGCCGGATGGAGGAAATTGAAAACTACCCCGACTACCGGAAGCAGATTCAGGCCGAGGCACTGGCCCGGATGCGCTTTGGCCTGGTGGGAGACCCGGGCAGCGCCCCTTACCGGGGACAGGAGCGGGTAGCGGAGATTTATGGCAACCTGGAAGGCCTGGTTCCCGAGAACAGCTTCTCCGGCGGGGTGGAGGTTCTGACCCAATGGCGTATTACGGAGCTGCTGCTGCTCCTGTTTGGCCTGGTGGGCGGCCTGTTCCTCCTGGTGCAGGAGCGAAGAGCCGGAACCCTGATGCTCCTGCGCTCCACCCGCCACGGCAGAGCCCGTCTGTACCTGCAAAAATACACAGCAATGCTCGCCCTTCTGGTTCTGGGGGCGGTGGTACTCTACGGCACCAATCTGACCCTCTCCGCAATGCTTCTGGGACTGGGAAATCTGAACCGTTCCATCCAGTCGGTTCAGGGCTTCCTGGCCTGTCCCGTTCCCTTTACGGTGCTGGGATTTCTCATTACCATGTACCTGGAAAAGCTCATATGGCTGTGGATGTGCAGCAGCCTGTTCTTCCTCCTGTGTGTCCGCCCCTCCGGGGCGGCAGTGCCCATGGTGGTGTTTGCCGCCGTTGCCGGGCTGGGGGTGTATATGGCAAACAGTACCAACCTGTGGCTGCGTAGCCTTAGTCCCGTGGCCATGGCGGACAGCGCAGCCCGGTATCAGCGGTGCCTGATGCTGCCCCTGGGGAATATCCCTGTGGCGGAGCAGTTCATTGTCCCTCTGGTCTGCGGTGTGCTGGGACTGGGCAGCTTTTTTGGCGGGCTGTGGCTGTTCTGCACCGGAGCCACGGTGCCGGTGGATGCAGTCAGCACCGGTCGTCCCACCCTGCACCACACCAGCCTTCTCCGGTTTGAAACCTACAAGGTATTCCTCTACGGAGGCGGCTTGGTGGTGCTGGCGGTGCTGCTGTTGACCCAACTGCTGATTTACAGGGGGTATTCCACTCAGCTGTCCATATACCAGGAGCGGTATACCCACTATGCCCGGATACTGGAAGGCCCACCCACAGTGGAAAAAGAGGACTTCCTGGAAGCAGAGAACCAGCGCTTTGTCCAGCTGGAGGAAAAAATCGCCCGGTTCCGGCAGGAAATTCAGGATGAAATGGTATTCCAGCAGGTTACGGCGGAATACACCGCCCAGCTGACCTGGCGGGAGACCTTCCAGGATGTGGAGCTTCAGTACAGGAGCCTGGAGGCGGGCCAGTCCTTCGTGCCCCGGCTGGGGTATGAATATCTGTTCGGTCGCCAGGGACAGCGGGCAGCCCTGCGCAGCCTGGCTCTGCTGTTTTTGGTTCAGGCTCTGGCCCTGTCCGGTGTCATGGCCCGGGAGGAGGAAACCGGGGTAGGACTGTTCCAGAACACTTTCGGCGTGGTCCGGCAGGTAAACCGGAGAAAGTACCTGGCCTGCGGCATTTTGACGCTCCTTCTTGCCACGGCGGCCTTCCTGCCGGAATGGCTTTATGTCAACCGAATGTTCGGGCTGACCCAGCTGGGAGCGGTGTCCTCCTCCTTGCCCATTCTCAGCAAGTTCGGCGGGGAAATCCCCATTTACGGCGTAGTGATTCTGGTCTGGGCACTGTGGTTCGCTGCGGCCCTCCTGGCGGCAGCTTGGATTTTGTTCCTGTCAGCCAAAACCAAGCGAACGATTCCGGCTCTGCTGGTTTCCACAGGAACCCTGGCGGTTCCGGCACTGATTGGCCTGCTGTTAATGCAATAAAAAGAACCCCCCGGTGAATTTCACCGGGGGGTTGGAGCTACTGGCCGGACTTGAACCGGCGGCCTGCTGATTACGAATCAGCTGCTCTACCGACTGAGCCACAGTAGCAGGTGCTCATGAAAGCACGACTATTATAGCTGTTTTCCCTCCGTATGTCAACACTTATTTCCCTTATCCCTTGCAACCGGTGGGTATCGGTGTTATAATTTACTTCATATTCTGACAGAATCGGGTGTATTTATGAAAAAGCTTTTGAAGTATATGAAGGGATATGAGAAAGAGTGCATTTTGGGGCCTCTGTTCAAGCTCCTGGAGGCATCCTTTGAGCTTTGTGTCCCTTTGGTGGTGGCTGGCATTGTGGATGTGGGCATCGCCAATTCTGACCGGGGGTATATTCTCAAAATGTGCGGCCTTCTGGTGCTTTTGGGGGCGGTGGGGTTCCTCAGCTCTGTGGTTGCCCAGTATTTTGCAGCAAAGGCTGCGGTGGGCTTTGCCGTCCGACTGCGAAATGCCCTCATGCACCATGTTCTGGGCCTGTCCTATACGGATGTGGATACCTTAGGTACCGGTTCCCTCATTACCCGGATGACCTCCGATATTAACCAGGTGCAAAATGGCGTGAACCTGACCTTGCGGCTGCTGCTCCGGTCTCCCTTTGTGGTGTTCGGCGCCATGATTATGGCCTTTACCATTGATTTTCAGTCCGCTCTGGTGTTTGCCGGGGTGATTCCTCTGCTGTGTGTGATTGTTTTCGGTATCATGCTTGTGACCATGCCCTTGTACCGGCGGGTGCAGTCCAGGCTGGAGGATGTGACCTCTGCCACCCGGCAGAACTTCTCCGGCGTGCGGGTTCTCCGGGCATTCAATAAGGAGGAGAGCCAAGTTCGGGAATTTAAGAAGAAAACAGAAGAACTGAACCGGGTGCAGATTTTTGCCGGACGGATTTCTGCGCTTCTTAACCCCATTACTTTTGTGGTAATCAATGTGGGCATTATTCTTCTGGTGCACCAGGGGGCGCTGAAAGTACACCAGGGACTGCTGACCCAGGGCATGGTAATCGCCCTTTATAACTATATGTCCCAGATCCTGGTGGAGCTTATCAAGATGGCAAACCTCATCATCAACATGACCAAGGCGGCAGCCTGCGGCAGCCGGGTGGAGAAGGTGCTGGAAATGAGGCCCTCCGGCAAAGGCACCGCCGGAGCGGAAAAGTCCCTGGATGGCAAAGTCTCTTTTGACCATGTGACCTTCACCTATGCCGGCAGCTCCGAGCCCTCTTTGGAGGACGTGACCTTTACCGCCCAGCCGGGGCAGATGGTGGGAATCATCGGCGGCACCGGCTCCGGTAAAACCACTTTGGTGAACCTGATTCCCGGCTTTTATACCTGCCGGGAGGGGAGCGTCACGCTGGATGACCGGAATGTGGAAAAATTGTCCCATGCAGGAATCTCCCGGCAGATAGGACTGGTGCCCCAGAAGTCCGTTCTGTTCCGGGGCACCATCCGGGAGAATCTCCAGTGGCGAAACCCGGAGGCTTCCGACGAGGATATGAAAAAGGCTCTGGAAATTGCCCAGGCCCTGGAGGTCGTGGAGGGCAAAGGCGGCCTGGATGCCCCGGTGGAGCAGGCAGGTCTTAACTTCTCCGGCGGACAGCGGCAGCGGCTGGCCATTGCCAGAGCCCTGGTAGGCAGCCCCAGAATCCTGATTCTGGACGACAGCGCCTCTGCCCTGGACTTTGCCACCGATGCCCGGCTGCGCCAGGCCATCCGCAATATGCCCAACGCCCCCACCACCTTCGTGGTCTCCCAGCGGGCAGCCTCTGTCCGGTATGCGGACTTGATTCTGGTGCTGGAAGACGGTCAGGTAGTGGGACAGGGAACCCATGAGGAGCTGCTGGAAGGCTGCCAGGTCTACCAGGAGATCTACTATTCCCAGTTCCCGGAGGAGGTGAAGGCCCATGGCTAAGGAAGAAAAGCAGAGCGTGGTTTTGGGGAAGGTGCTGCGGCTCATCAAAAAGCAGTGGTTGAGTGTTACCCTGTCCCTTTTGATGGCGGCTGTCTATGTAGCCATGAGCCTGTATATCCCCATTTTGGTGGGACAGGCCATTGATGCCATTGTGGATGCAGGAAAAGTGGACTTCCTTGTGGTGTCCGGAAAGCTTCAAGGGGTGCTGATCTGCTGCCTGGCGGCAGGTCTTGCCCAGTGGATTATGAACCAGCTGAATAACCGGGTGACCTACCGGGTCACCAAGGATGTGCGGGACCGGGTCTTTGCCCATATCCAGAAGCTTCCGGTTTCCTACCTGGATGCCCACCCCCAGGGGGATGTGGTAAGCCGGGTGGTGTCGGATGTGGATACCTTCGCCGACGGCCTGTTAATGGGCTTTACCCAGCTGTTTACCGGCGCCATTACCATTGTGGGAACGCTGGTGCTGATGCTTACCATCCGGTGGCAAATTGCCCTGGTGGTGGTTGTCATCACCCCCTTGTCTTTGGTGGTGGCGGACTTTATCGCCAAGCGGACTTACAGTATGTTCCGGCTCCAATCCCAGACCCGGGGAGAGCAGACAGCCTTTATCGATGAAACGGTGGAAAATATCAAGCTGGTGCAGGCCTTTGGCCACGAGAAGGCATCCATGGACACCTTTGAGGAAATTAACGACCGGCTTGGAAAGTGTTCCCTGAAAGCCATTTTCTTCTCCTCTTTGACCAACCCTGCTACCCGGTTTGTAAACTCCCTGGTCTATGCGGGAGTAGCCCTTTCCGGCGCTTATCTGGTGCTGGTAAGCCCCGGCTTTACAGTGGGATACCTGACAAGTTTTCTCAACTATGCCAACCAGTACACCAAGCCATTCAACGAGATTTCCGGCGTGGTTACGGAGCTGCAAAACGCCCTGGCCTGTGCCGGACGGGTGTTTGCCCTGATGGAGGAGCCGGAACGCAGACCCGACCCGATGCATCCCCGGCAGCCGGAGAAGGTTCAGGGGGCTGTAGAGCTGCGAAACCTCTACTTCTCCTACACCCCGGAAAAGCCTCTCATCCGGGACTTTTCCCTCACGGTGAAGCCCGGTCAGAAGATCGCCATTGTTGGCCCCACCGGCTGCGGTAAAACCACTTTGATTAACCTCCTGATGGGATTTTACGACCCCCAGTCCGGGGAGATTTTGCTGGACGGCGTACCTACCCGGCAAATGTCCCGGAAAACCCTTCGGGAGAATATCGGCATGGTGCTCCAGGATACCTGGCTTCAGTCCGGAACCATCCATGAGAACATCGCCATGGGAAAACCGGAAGCCACCCGCCAGGAGGTGATGGAGGCTGCCAAGCAGGCCCATGCCCATAGCTTTATCAAGCGTCTGCCCCAGGGCTATGATACGGTGATTGGGGAGCAGGGAGGGAGCCTGTCCCAGGGGCAGAAGCAGCTTTTGTGCATTGCCCGGCTGATGCTGTGCCTGCCGCCCATCCTGGTGCTGGACGAGGCCACCTCCTCCATCGATACCCGGACGGAGCGGAAGGTACAGAAGGCCTTTGACACCATGATGAAGGGCAGAACCAGCTTTATCGTCGCCCACCGCCTTTCCACCATCCAGGAGGCGGATGTAATCCTCGTCATGCGGGACGGCCATATCGTAGAGCAGGGAACCCACGAAGGGTTACTCCAGAAGCAGGGCTTCTATGCCCAGCTCTACCAAAGCCAGTTCGCGCACTAGGTTTCCAAAGGAAAGTTTTTTACAAAAACCGATTTTAGGTATTGACAAACAGAGGAAAATCGTGTATTATACTCAGGCTGGCTGCGATTGTAGCACACATGGAGAAGTCGCGTAGCTGGCCGAGCGCGCACGATTGGAAATCGTGTATACCCCAAAAGGGTATCGAGGGTTCAAATCCCTCC
>DVFK01000040.1 GCA_018713285.1 Candidatus Faecousia excrementigallinarum | reverse complement strand
TCTCCCAGCTGAGCTATACCCCCAAATATTTGCGCTGCATCAGACAGCTTCCGTATTATATCAGTATAGGGGGATTTTGTCAATAGGTTTTTGAAAAAATTTTTCAGAAAAAATCAAGGCCGGGAATTTGTTGTCGGCAGGTCTGGGAAAGATACGTTTCCTCCGTTGCACTTCCGGGAAATTCTGCTATAATGTAGCCCCGGAGGGTTGAAAAATGAAAGTTTCTACGGATTTGGGGCGGGATTCCATTCCGTCTCTTGTATTGCGTCTGGCAATCCCTTCCATGATTGCCCAGTTTGTAAATGTCTTATACAGCATCATCGACCGGATTTACATCGGTCACATCCCCCAAATCGGCAACCTTGCCCTGGCGGGGGTGGGTGTCTGCGGTCCCATTGTCACCTTTTTGTCCTCCTTCGGTACCCTCATCGGCCTGGGCGGCTCGGTGATTATGGGCATCCATTTGGGAGAACGGAACAAGGAAAAAGCACAGCAGGTGCTGGCAAATGCCTTTTTGATGCTGTGCTGTATCTCCATTGCCCTGACGGTGATTTTTCTCTTTTCCAAAGAGCAGCTTCTCATGTGGTTTGGCGCCAGCGACATCACGTTCCCCTACGCCGACACCTACATGACCATTTACACCGCCGGAACCTTTTTTGCCCTGATGGCGGTGGGTCTTAACTACTATATCAACTGCCAGGGCTTTCCGGTGGCTGGGATGGCTACGGTGCTCATCGGTGCCGTTTCCAATATCATCCTGGACCCCCTGTTCATTTTTGTATTCAAAATGAATGTGGCAGGAGCCGCCATTGCCACGGTCATCTCCCAGTTTGCCTCCTGCGCCTTTGCCCTGTTGTTTTTGCTGGGGAAAAAGGTGCACATCCGCATTCATTTCGGGAACTACAGCCCGAAGGTCATGGTGCGGATTCTCTGCCTGGGCTTTTCTCCCTTCATGATTCTGGCCACCGACTCCCTGATTCTCATTCTCATGAATTCCGTCCTGCAGAAGTACGGCGGACCGGAGCGGGGGGATATGCTCATCACCTGTGCCACCATCGCCCAGAGCTACCTGCTGATGATTACCGCTCCCATGCTGGGCATCAGCGGCGGCACCCAGGCTATTTTGAGCTTCAACTACGGTGCCCAGCGGGCAGACCGGATTAAGCAGGCGGAAAAATGTATTCTCAAGCTCATGTGCCTCTTTACCACCGCCATGTTCCTCCTTTCCTGGCTGATCCCGGACTTTTTTGTGGGGATGTTCACCTCCGACGGGGAGGCTTTCCAGTTTTCCATCTGGGCCATCCACATCGTGACCCTGATGATCATTCCCCTGGGATTTCAGTATGTGTTTGTGGACGGTCTCACCGCCATGGCAAAGACGAAAGAAGCCCTCATGCTGTCCGTGTTCCGGAAGTGCCTGTATGCGGCGGGCTGTGTGGTGCTGCCCATGCTGTTCACTGCGGAAGCGGCCTTTTACACCGAGCCTTTGGCGGACATTGTCAGCGCCATTGTAACCACCACGGTATTTCTTCTGGTCATCAACAAGCATCTGAAAATGCGGCAGGCCGCTGTGGTCTGAGCACCCTGAAAACAGAAAACCGGCTGTGTCTCCCCAAGAAAGGAGACGCAGCCGGTATTTGTTATCTCAGGGACAGTAGGCCCAGCAGATTGGCGTCCGTCAGAGCCGGGGTGTCGTAGGCGGCCTCTAAAATGGCGTCGATGTTTTCCCAGCTGTTTTCAATCTCCTTGGACATAAGCTGGGCGGTGGGCAGCAGGTCGCCGCCCAGGGAGGCGGTAAGCAGGCACAGGCTGACCATGAGTTTCACCCGGCACACCAAATCCAGATCCGACACCGCCTGGAGCCAGTACCGCTGCACCAGGTATCGGAGAAGCGCTCGGTGCTCCGGCTGCCACTTTGGAGGCTGGGCCGGGGCTTCCAGCCGTCGTTTCCAGCCGGGGGTGAGAATCTCCAGCCCTAAGAAAAAGGGCTGCAAGGGCCGGGTTTGGGGGGCGGCGTACCGTTTTGCCCCTTCCAGGCAGGCTTTCCAGTCCAGGGGTTCCGGTTCCTCCCCATCCAGCTCCCCTTGCACCTGGTGGGCATAAAGGAGCAGCACCCCCAAAGACTGGGGCATGGGGCAGGTTTCTGCGTCCAGAAATTCCAAAAAGGCCCGGCGGGAGTTTCGCAGGGTTTCCATATCCTCCGGCAGGTACTCTGGGTTTTCCGGCGCTCCCGGCTCCTCCCCGGCTTTCAGGCAGGAGGAAGTCTCCCCCAGAATCAGCCGGGCGGCCTCGGGGCAGGAGAGTTCCAGCCCCAGCTCGGCAAAGCTCCCGTAATCGTGTCGCAGCCGGGGAAAGATTTTGCACACCTGGCAAAGGCCATTTTCCCCCAGCTGCTTCTGGATTTCGCACAGACCGTCTTTGCGCCACATGGGGCAGCGGCCTTCTTCCAGGGCCATGACGGTTCCCTCCGGGGTATCTGTCAGTACCTGCCGCAGCCGGTCCCCCAGTTCTCCCGGAAGGCTGCGGTAATAGGCGGCAGAGGCCGTGTCCACGTCCACATCCCACTCCTGGCAGCAGCTGTCCGGGCAGGCGCCTGCCAGGCAGCGGAATTTTTCATAATAGGCAGGGGTAAAAATTTCCATAGAAAACCTCAAAAAAAGGGGGCGACGAATCGCCCCGGTAATTTTAGTCTTTGGGCTGCATGGCAGCCAGAGCCTCCGCAGAGGTGCGGAAGGTATCCTTGGTGGAGAGCACGGTCTGGCGGTACTTTTCCAGCTGTTCTGCCAGAGCCTCCGCCAGTTCCTCAATCTGGGAGGACACCGCCTCCGCCCGGGCGGTCACGTCCCCCAGCACCTCATTGGCCTGGGTACAGATGAGCTTTGCCCGCTCCTGAGCCTGGCGCTCGGTGCGCTCCGCCCGGCGGTATGCCTCCAGCTCGTCCAGAGGTGTCGGCACCTTCTCCTGGGGCTGCTCCTGGCTCTCCTGGGCAGCTTCCAGCTCCCGCACTTTGGCCTGAGCATCCTCCAGTTGGTTCCGAAGCTGCTCCAGCTCCGTCATGTGCCGATTGTTCAGCATTTCGATATAGTTCACCACATCTGCCCGGTTGAAACCGTTCAGAGCGGAACGAAAGGTTTGATTTGGTACCATAATACCCTCCCAAAAGGTAAAATGTTGGATTTCTTTTGGAATTATACCACAATTCCCGGAAAAATACAACCATTTTCCCGGAAAAAGAAAAATGGAAGAAATGTAAAATTCCTCTTTACAAACAGGCAAACACCTGCTATAATAGCTTAGTCGTAAGACATGCGCCGGTGGCTCAATGGATAGAGCATCGGATTCCGGTTCCGAGGGTTGGGGGTTCGAGTCCCTTCCGGCGTACCAAAAAAGCAGATACCCATTCGGGTATCTGCTTTTTTGATTTGTTGGGAGGAAGGGACTCGAAAGATAAAATCCCACAGTCCAGTGGACTGTGGGCGGCGCCGACTGGAGGTTGCCGAACCTTACAATTTGCCAACGGCAAATTGCACCGAGTCCCTTCCGGGCGGGCAGTGCCCGCTGACAATGCGCACGGAAATCTTCCGCAAATCGTTACTGCCCCTCCAGTGCCCGGTATCGTTACTGCGGTGCAGAATCGGGATGTCGACAACCACCAGCAAGTACCACCCCCACAGCAAACTGTCAGCTTACCCCCCGCTGGCTCCCTCAGGCACCTGCGGTGCCAGCTCCCTCCCGGAGGGAGCTATGGGGTGCGTACCTTTTCACACTGGTTTGTACTTTTGGGAAAGTGCCTGCTGTGGAATCCCTCAGTCACGGCTACGCCGTGCCAGCTCCCTTTGGCAAGGGAGCCTTTGGGTGCGGTATCGATACCGGGCGGGTCAGGGAAGCAACGAGCAGCAGAAATCTATCGTGCGCATTGACAGCGGTGGCACACCGCCCCGCCCGGTATCGTTCGCCTGTGGAAAGGAGTACAAAAGCCACCCATTTACATAAAAACCGCCACAACTGTCTTTTCGGGCAGTTGTGGCGATTTCTTTCAGATATAGAGCTTTCCATAGCGGAAAATCAGTTTTTTCCACCAGGGGAGGCGTTGGGCGATCAGGACCATGGCGGTTTCATAGAATTCCCACACCGCCTGCCGGTTTTCCTCCGGCAAGGGCTCCCGGTCGTAGGCGTCCCGGTCTACTAAAAGAAGCATCCCGGGGATATCCAGGTTTTGAAGCTCCGGAAGGGCGGCGGACAGCTGGGCTCCGAAATCCGCCTCCTGACCGTCCAGGCCCGTGAGCAGACCGGCAAAATGCAGGCCTTCCACCATTCTGGCGAACAGGGCTTTGGGGGGCAGCTTTCTCTGCCGGGCAAGCAGTCCCTTTCGTCCCAGGTATGCCCCCAGGACAATCAGCACCATAAGCCCTATCCACAGAAGGGGCATCAGGTTTACCGTTTTCTTTTGGGTCTGGGGCTGGGTGGGTCTGAACTCCGGCAGGGTCTGGGGCTGCTCCGGCTCCGGGGGCTGGAAGATAGAAAAGTCCCAGTGCTGATTGTCCAGCACCTCCTGCAAGGTGCTGGCGGGGATTCCCGGAAGCTCCGGGATTTCCGGGCCGCCGGGGGTCGTCTCCACCGGCACCCAGCCGTAGTCCGGCAAGCAAATCTCCACCCAGGCGTGGGCGGATTCATCCGTCACCTCCGCATGGAACTCCCCATTCTCTTCCGTGAAATCCGAGGGCTTTACGGCGTAGCCGGTGGCGTACCGGGCGGGGATGCCGTACATCCGGTAGAGAATCACCGCCGCCGTGGCAAAGTGCTGGCAGTAACCCCTGCCGCTTTCAAACAGGAAGTACTCCGCCGGGTCCTCATTCAGAGGGAACATACCCGGGGCCTGGGTATAGGTGGCGTAGGTGGTGAGGGTGTGGTGGATGAACATAGTCACTTCCTCCAGGCTCTCCAGAGGGTTGGCCTCCACCAGCTGCCGGAATTTTGTCAGGCCTGAGGATGGCAGTTGGGTATAGATACTCTGGGCCTCCTGGCGATAGAGCTCCATCAGCTCCCGGTCCCAGGGTTCCTCTGCCTCCACCCGCTCCCAGGGAATCGTCAAAAGGCTTATGGGATAGTAAAACACCCCATAGCCATCCTGGATTTCCCCGTTGATTTCCTGAGAAAAATAGGGAATGGGTTTCAGGGTCTCTTGATTCTCCACCGGGTAAATCCCCAGTCCCGTGGGCTGGGCATCACTGAAACGATCATTCAGATCATACACCAGGGTATCCATCACCGTCTCGGGGGTGTGCTGCCAGTGGCTCCAGTCCACGCTGCCGGTTGACAACCGGAGAAAGATTTTTCCGTCCAGGTTCTCCCCCCACTGACCGTTCTCGTAGTCCCCCCGGGAGGATTGGTGGAGGTAAATGGCGGACGTGGGCTGCTGGTTTGCGTAAATATCCATCAGACGAACCCCGGCGGCATACACGTTTCCCCGGCTGACGTTGCCGTCCTCCATGTCCAGGGTACCGCCCATCTGCTGGCGGACGGCCTTCACCACCATGGACTCCACCTGGTAGGGAACGGTATAGAGGGTCTGCTGGGAAGCCTGGGCCACCATCCAGGACAGGGTGAACAGGCAGCACACCCCTGCCAGGAGCCCCGCTCCCAGCCGCCGGAAGCTTCTGGCGGTTTTCTGATCCGCCGCAGCCGATTTTCCGGGGTTTTTCAGCCGCTTCCACAGCCAGAACCCCAGAAGGAACACCACCAGGGCAAACATTCCGGGAAGATTCAAAGGGATTGCCATAAAGGGACAGGCCAGGGGCAGGGCAGCCCCTGCCAGCAGCAGCGGCCAGTGAAGATTCAGCACAATCTCCACCAAAAACAAAAGCCCTGCCACCCACACCATGAGAAAGGTCATGGCGGTGGTCACATTGCCGGTGACATTGCCACCCACGCTCCCCAGAATCCGGGTCAGCTGCCCTTGCAGGGTCTCGCTTTCCAGCAGGTACCAAAGGCTTCCCACCAGGAAAACCCCCAGGGCGGCAAGGGCTGGCCATCTGCCGGGGAGACGGTACAGCCCCCACAAAAGGGTAAGGAACCCCATCCCCAGCCACAGGCCCCGGGTACTGTCCCAGGTAAGGACCGGGACCTCCTCCAGAATCTTCACAAGGGCGTACTGGCCGATGAACAGCAGCAGAAGGTCCAGCCAGGCGGCCTCTTTTTTTACCTTCCAGCCCATGGTATTTCCCTCCAATCCATCGGCATTTTCAGCTCATTTTCGTAGTTTTTTGGAGAAAATTCGAAGATTTTCTCCTCCCGGAAGGAGAGGGTCAGACTGCTGTCCAGGAAAAAACCCTCCCGGGGAAGCATCTTTTTCTCCCCGGAGAAAAAGCCTCCGGTTTCGTACAGCCGCAGCAGGGCTTCCCGGCAGTCCGCCTCCCCGGAAACCTCCATACACTCCATCCCTTCCCGGTGGCTCCACCACAGCTGCACCACCACCTCCTGACCCACAAGACCCAGAAGGAGACTCTGAACCACCTCATAAAAGGCATTTCGCCGGGCTGGGGGCAGGGATTTGGGGCTTTCCATATCCAGGGTCACCGACAGGCTCCGCTTTCCCTCTTTGGCGTATTCCCGCACCATGAGGGTATCGGTGCGGGCGCTTTGCTTCCAATGGATGGTCCGGAAGGAGTCTCCCGGCTGATAGTCCCGGATCTGGCGGATTTCCTGGGTGCTGCTTCCCGCCAGAGCCATCTGGGGGGTGTCCTCTCCCTCCAGATGGGGGAAGAAATTCTCCGGCAGGGTGATGTCCATGGCATGGGCGGCGGGGAATACTGCCGCCTGGGCCCGGAGCTTTTTCCGCCGTCGGTGGGAAAAGAGCCCTAAGTAGTCATACACCCGCACCCCCTTGAGAATCACCGGGTGGAGTCCGCAAATATCCGTGGACACCGGGACGGGGAAGGTCTGCCGTCCGGACAGCCGGGGCGTGGAGACTTTCTTCCGCTTCTTCTTGCCGGGGAGCCGGAACCGGAAGGTCACCTTTCCCAAAGGCAGCCGACCCAGGCTCTCCGCCGTTACCGTCACGCCGCCCCGCTCTCCCCGTTTCAGGAAAAACAAATCCCGGGAGAAGGAGGCCTGTACCTTCCGGCTGAGAAAATAGGGGGTGAGGAAAGCACACACCAGAAGCCCCGCACCGCACACCCCCAGCACCAGCAGAGGAAGGGAGCGGTACATGGCAGATAAGTACCAGCAGCCCGCCACCCACAAAAGACACAGGAGCTTTTTCATGGCTTTTTCCCCAGGCTGGGCCGCTTCACCCCTGCCAGAATCCCGGAAATCAGCTGCTCCTTGTCCACCCGGTTCCGCTGGGCCTCGGGGGTGAGAATCAGCCGGTGGCGAATCACCGCCGGGAACTGGCTGGCCACATCCGACGGAATGACAAAGTTCCGGTCATTCATCCAGGCAGACGCCTTGGCAAGCTGCACCAGAGCCAGGGTTGCCCGGGGACTGCCTCCCCGGGCAATCTGGGGATGCTGCCGGGTGGTCCAGACCAAATCCACCGCATACCGGGCCACCACATCTTTTATGTAAATCTGAGAAATCTCCTGCTCCACCGCCAGCAGCCGCTCTGCGTCCATGACGGCTTTCACCTCTCCCATGCGGCTCTGGTGGTTCTTCTCCAAAGCCATGGTCAGCTCGCTCTCAAAGCTGGGGTAGCCGATGGACAGGCTGGTCATAAACCGGTCCTCCTGGGCCTCCGGCAGCCGCTGGGTGCCGATGCTGCCGGTGGGGTTCTGGGTGGCAATCACATGGAAGGGCTGGGGCAGCGCCCGGGTCACTCCGTCCACCGTCACCTGCCGCTCCTCCATCACCTCCAAAAGAGCCGACTGGGTCTTGGGGGAGGTGCGGTTGATTTCGTCCGCCAGCAGAAGATTACAAAAAACGCTTCCCGGCTGGTATACGAACTTCTCCTGGTCCCGGCGGTAGATGGAAAAACCGGTCAAATCCCCGGGGAGCACGTCCGGTGTAAACTGAATCCGCTTATGGGTAAGCCCCATCGCCTTGGAAAAGGCCAGGGCCAGGGTGGTCTTGCCCACACCGGGAATATCCTCCAGCAGCACATGGCCTCCCGCCAGAAAGGTGCGCATAATCTGGGCGATTTCCTTTTCCTTGCCGTAAATCACCCGGCTCACCTGCTCCATCACCTGGTACACAGCCTGCAAATTCTCGTTCATGGTAACCTCTCCTCCTGTTTCCCTTTCTTCTCCGCCGGACTGCCTGCCGGCAGCGTCTGTTTTCCATCAGTATAGCGGAAAATTCCCTATTTGTAAAACCTTATTCCCTTTTCGGACGGAGGATTGGTGCACTTTGTGGGATATGTCAGATTTTTGGTGGATTTCCCTTGAAACAAGGAAACGGATTGGTTATAATTTCTAAGTGTAGTGTCCCCGGGATGTTAACCCAGGGCGTCCAGGTGGATTTGCAGATACTTTTCCAGAGCACCCGCATAGGCAATGGTGTTGGCCTGGTTGTTGGCATAGCCGGGAAGCACATAGTACAAAAGCTCGTCGGCCAGACGGAAGCCTATGTAATGGGCCACCTTATAGCCCACCGTCTCCAGATAAGAATAATACTCCACAATTCCCTCCAGCAGCCGCTGCACCTTCTGGGACCGGGGCTTTGGCCGTGCGGCCTTTGCCTGGCGTCTGGCCAGCTGCACCCCCGGGAGGCTCTCCAACAGATACTCCCGATTCAGGGTTTCATACCCGTCCTGCAGCAGCAGTCCGTTCACCGGGTTGCGGAAAATCTCCATATTGAGAAACAGCCCCTGAAAGGCGATATACAGCACCTCCTGGGAAAAGGCCCGTTCCCTGGCATCCAGGTAAGTCTTGATCTGTTCCGTCTCTCTGCCGGCGCTCTCTTCCTGGAGCTGGGCGACATTTGCCCTGTAAGCCTGCTGAATTTCCCGGAAGCCCGGGTCCACTTTCTCCAGAATTTCATTGACTTGTCCCATGACAACACGGGGATTGGTCAGCTGCTTTGTGATAGATGTGATTTCCTTCATAACTGATTTCTTCCTTTCTGCAATCGCCTTTCATTTGGATTCTTTCCTGGTAAATCTTTCAGATTGGGCTTTGGTTGTCCTCTGGAAGGATAATACCACGTCATTTTTGTCGGAATCCCTCGAAATTTGTAGGCGGGAACAGAAAATGTAAAAATAGCAGGAAAATATGTCCCTCACCGCTGTGGGAAAAGGCCCTTTTCCTGCGCCACGCCTCTCCCCCAGGGGAGAAAACGACCCAACTTTTTTGTAAACGGAGGTGTCCTCGTGCCCGATCGTCATTTACCGGACGGCCGCCTGTCCCGGTTTGATTCCATGGAAACCGAAACCCTGCGCCGGATTCTCCGGGAAAAGGGGAAGAATCCTGCCAAAGACCCCCATATGGAAGACACCCTTTATATCATAGAGCTCCTTGCCCGGCGGGAGCAAGGCGCTGAAAAATCCCCGGAATCTCCCCAGGGGAATTGCCCCGGCGGAAAAAGGAAACGTCCGGGGATGCCCGGTCTGATTGCAGCCGCAGCAGCCCTGGTGATTCTGGCGGGCATTGCCATCAACGCCAAAGGGCTGTGGGAATCCATTATCCGCTGGAGTGGGAACAGCTTTTCCCTCTCCCCGCCCTCTGCCGGGGACCAGGAGGAGCCGTCCTCGGCCACAGAAGAAGCGCCGGAGGGCTTTCCGGAAGTCTCGGCTCTGCTGCCCAGCTGGTTCCCGGAGGACTATACCCCCGGAGAGACCTCCCTTCAGCAGTCCCCGGCAGTCCGTGTCTATCGGGCGCTTTTTACCGGGCCACGAGGGAGTATCCAAATCCGCATTGGAGATTATCTGGCAGAAAATCCCATGCAATACGAGTATTCCCAGGGCCTGCTGGAAATTTATGAGGTGGACGGCATCCAGTATTACATCTGCCGCAATTACGATGCTCTCAGAGCGGTCTGGTTGGCAGACCAGTGCGAATGCACCATTACCGGTAACATCACCCTGGAAGAGATGAAACAGATGATAGACTCCATCGGCTCCTAACGCCCTGTTGCCGGGGCAGGCTCCTGCCTTCTGTAATGTGCATAAAAAAATCCCGGAAGAATGATTCTTCCGGGATTTTTTTACTGCTGATAGCTGTCAAAGAGGGAGGTGTCTCCTGCCTCGCCGATGGGCTTGCCTTCCATGCACTGAGCAAATTGCTCGCCGGTCATGGTTTCGTGCTCCAGAAGGAACTCCACCACCTGCTTTAGTTTCTGGGCGTCCTCCCGGAGGTAGCCTTCGCACTCCCCGTAGGCCCGGTCGATGATGGCCTTCACCTCATCGTCGATGGTGCCTGCCACCTTCTCGGAGTAGCTCTTGGTCTTTTCGTAATCTCTGCCGATAAAGACCTCCTCCCCGCTGGTGTAGGACACAGTGCCCAGGCTCTCGCACATACCGTACCGGGCTACCATATCCCTGGCCAGCTTGGATGCCCGGTCGATGTCGTTGGAAGCACCGGTGGAGATGTCCTTCAAAAACAGGGCCTCCGCCACCCGGCCGCCCAGCAGGCCTACAATCTGCTGGTACATCTGGTTCCGGGTCAGGTGGTCGCTGTCCTCCCTGGGCTGGGTCCAGGTGAGACCCAGGGCATGGCCCCGGGGGATAATGGAAATCTGGTGCACCGGGTCATGCTCCGGCAGGTGATACATAGCCACAGCGTGACCTGCCTCGTGGATGGCGGTGAGCCGCCGGTCCTTTTCCAGCCGGACACGGCTCCGCTTCTCCGGACCTGCCAGAATCTTCATCATGGCGTCGTTCAGGTCCTTCATATTGATCACCGGGCGGTTCTCCCGGGCGGCGGTAATGGCAGCCTCGTTCACAAGGTTGCTCAAATCCGCACCGGTGAAGCCGGTGGTGGCCATGGCCACGGTGTGCAGGTTCACCGACTCATCCAGCCGCTTTCCGGCGGCGTGGATTTTGAGGATTTCCTCCCGGCCCTTGCTGTCCGGGGGTGCAATATAAATCTGCCGGTCAAAGCGGCCGGGGCGCAGAAGCGCCGGGTCCAGAATGTCCGGGCGGTTGGTGGCAGCCAGGACAATCACCCCTTCAGCTCTGCCGAAGCCGTCCATCTCCACCAGCATCTGGTTCAGGGTCTGCTCCCGCTCGTCGTGACCGCCCCCCAGGCCGGTGCCACGCTTCCGGCCCACGGCGTCAATCTCGTCGATGAAGATGATGGCAGGCGCCACCTTCCGGGCCTGCTGGAACAGGTCCCGGACACGGCTAGCGCCGACGCCCACGTACATCTCCATAAAGTCCGAGCCGGAGATGGCCAGAAACGCCGCATTGGACTCCCCTGCCACCGCCTTGGCAAGCAAGGTCTTACCGGTACCGGGGGCACCAGCCAGAAGGATGCCGTGGGGAATCCGGGCACCCATATCCTCAAACTTCTTGGGGTTTCGCAGGAAGTCCACTACCTCCTGCAGCTCCGCCTTTTCCTCGTCCACGCCAGCTACATCCTGGAAGGTGACCTTCTTCTGGCTGCCCCCCAGGGTGGTACGGGCTTTGCCGAAGTCGCTCATGGGGTTACTCCGGGAGGCACGGCTGGCAAGAACCATCCACAAAATCAGAAGCACGCCCCCTGCCAGCACAATGGGCAGCACAAAGTCATAGGGGGACATGGCCTTGCCGGCTACGAAGTCATAAGACTCCAGGGTTCCCGCCGACTGCTGCTCCAGAAACAGGGCCTGGAAGTCCCGCTGGAACCCCTCCGGGTCTGCCAGCTGGCTCCGCAAGGTGGTCTTGCCGTCGTAGGGCTCATGGAGGTACAAGGTGATGGTGTGGTCGTTTACCTGGAAGCTCTTGACCTGCTCCTGCTGGAACAGCTCCACAATCTGAGAATAGGTGAGGTTATCGCTTTTGGGCTGAAAAACCCCCAGCATCCAGCTCAGCAGCAGAAGCATCACCACGGCGTAAACCACCACGGACAATTTCATACGATTTTTCAAGCTACTTACTCCTTATTCAGCGTTTTCATAAACCTCGGGCTTCAAAATCCCGATATAGGGAAGATTCCGGTAATACTCATTATAATCCAGTCCGTAACCCACCACAAAGGCATTGGGAATCTCATAGCCCACATAGTCCGGCTTCAGGGTAATCTCCGGCTTTCTCCGGGAGGGCTTATCCAGGAAGGTGCAGATTTTAAGGGATGCCGGCTCCTTGGAAAGGAGGTACCGATAGGTAAAGTCCAAAGATGTTCCGGTGTCGAAGATGTCCTCCAGGATTACCACATGGCGGCCCTTCAAATCCACGGACACGTCCTTCTTTACCACAGCAGTTCCGGTGGATTCCGTGCCGGAATAGGAGGAAATGCACATGAAATCAATCTGGCAGGGTACGGTGATGTGCCTGACCATGTCCGCAAAGAACATGACCACGCCTTTCAGCACCCCCACGAACACCGGATTTTTCCCGGCATACTCCCGGGACAGCTCCCGGGCCAGCTGGCTGACCCGCTCCTCAATCTGGGCCTGGCTGATGAGCACTTCCTGAATGTTGTTCTCCATTTGAATCTCCCTCTGTTTCTTTATGTTTTGCTTCCCATCGGATTTCCACCCCGGCGTCCGCCAGGCGCTTGCGGTTGGGGCCAATCCCCCACACCGCCACCACCCCGGCATCGTCTGCCAGGACGGGAATCCGGTTCCGCAGGGAAGCGGGAATTTTCTTGTCAATCCACAGTTTTTTCAGGGTTTTGGTACCGCCGGGCAGGGTGATTTCGTCCCCCGGCTGGCGGCAGCGAAGGATAAGCTGTCCCTGAGGCTGCACCGTAAACCGGTGCATTTCCTTCCAGGCTTCCTGGGCAGGACAGCAGGTAATGGTTATTTCATCTGTTTCCGTCCTCCCCGGGCAGGTCACGGCACAAGGGGCAAGGGGCGGGGAATCCTCCGCCTTTTGCAAAGCTCCGTAGCACCGCCGCACCGTCACCCCATTGGGAAAGGACACCCGGGCTGAAGGGTTGGGGGAAAATACCAGGGCTTCCAGGGCGGCAATGTGCTCCGCCGCCGGCTCACGTACCCCCCAGCCTTCCAGAAGCCGCCCCAGCACCCGGCACCGGATGGCTGGTTCCAGCTTCCGCAGCCGCTCCACTTCACAGGTTGCTTCCTCCCGGCTGATTTTGTCCAGCACCGCCTCGTCCCGGCGAAGCCGCTGGGCGGCGGCGGAGAGGTTCTCCGGCAGCCGGGGATTTTCCTGCCTCAGCAATGGCATCACATGGTGGCGCAGCCGATTGCGGAGGAAATCGTCGGTTCTGTTGGTGCTGTCCTCCACATAGGGGATGTGGTATTCCTGCAAAAAGGCCAGCACCTGCTCCCTTGTGGTCATAAGCATGGGGCGGATAATCCCGCCGTTTACCGGGGTGATTCCCCCCAGGCCTTTCAGGCCGGTGCCCCGAATCAGGTGCAAAAGGAGGGTTTCGGCGTTGTCGTCTGCCGTGTGGGCGGTGGCGATTTTCCCCGGCAGGGTGTGGAAAAATGCGTACCTTGCCTCCCGGCAGGCAGCTTCCAGCCCCTTTTTCCCGGGGGTAACCTGCTGTTTTTTCTCATACAGGGGAATAGAGTAGCCCCGGCAGAAGTCCCGGACAAAGGCAGCGTCTCTGTCCGATTCCTCTCCCCGAAGGCCATGGTTAAAATGGGCGGCGCTCACCTGAATGTCCAGCTTCTTTGCCAGAAGATACAGGGCAAAAAGCATTGCCATGGAGTCTGCCCCCCCGGAGACGCAGCACACAACCGTCTCCCCCGGGCTTACCATATGGTATTCCCGAAGGGTCTTGCAGATGTTATTCAGCATGCTTCCACTCCCGGTCCGCAAAGGTCTGGAACTGGGGAATCCATTGGAGCTTCACCGTGCCGATTTCGCCATGACGGTTCTTGGACACGATGCACTCGGCAATGCCCTTATCCTCGGAATGTTCATTGTAATACTCATCCCGGTACAAGAACAGCACTTCGTCCGCATCCTGCTCGATGGCGCCGGATTCCCGGAGGTCGGAAAGCATGGGCCGCTTGTCCGTCCGGCTTTCCGTGGCACGGGACAGCTGACTCAGGCACACCACCGGGACATTCAGCTCCTTGGCCATAATTTTCAAAGAACGGGAAATTTCGCTGACGATGTTTACCCGGCTGTCGCCCCCTTTGCCGTAGCCGGAGCCGCTCATCAGCTGCAGATAGTCGATGACCACCATGCCCAGATTGTCCAGGCGGCGGCACTTGGCGTTCATCTCCGCCACGGTGATGGTGGGGTTGTCGTCAATGCGGATGTCCGTCTGGCTCAGGGAGGCGGAGGCCATGCACAGCTTGGTCCACTCCTCGTCGCTGAGCTTGCCGGTGGCCATTTTCTGACCGTCCACAAAGCTCTCAATGGCCAGAAGCCGCATAGCCAGCTGCTCCCGGGACATTTCCAGGTTGAAGATGGCCACGGTTTTGCCGTACTTTTTGGCAACGTTCAGAGCCAGGTTCAAAGCAAAGGCAGACTTACCCATGGCAGGCCGGGCAGCCACCAAGAGAAGGTCTGACTTGTTCAGGCCGTTGATTTTCCGGTCTAAGTCCTGCAAGCCTGTGGACAGGCCGGGGATGGCGGACTCGGACTGGCTCAGCTCGTTCAAGTGGTCGAACACCTTGTGAAGGGTCAGGCTGATGGGCTCCAGAGAGTCCCCCCGCTCCCCCTTCCGCAGGGCATAGATCTTCTTTTCCGCACTTTCCAGCATTTCCGCCGGGGTTCCCACCTGGGACTGGACGGTTTTCACAATGTCCCGTCCCGCCTGGGCCAGTCCCCGGAGCATGGCCTTGTCCCGGACAATGGCGGCGTAACGCTGGGCATTGGCGGCGGTGGGGGTAATCTGCATCAGCTGGAGAATGTAGTCCCGGGAGTTGTCGTGGTAGACCCCCCGCTCCCGCATTTTGTCCAGCACCGTCACCGGGTCGATGGTCTGGGAGAAGTTGAACATGGAATAGATGGTTTCAAAAATCTCCCGGTTCTGGGTCAGGTAAAAGTCCTCGGGGCGAACCGTGCCCACAATGTCCACCAGGCACCGGCTGTCAATCAGCACAGAGCCCAGGACTGCCTGTTCCGCTTCCAGAGATTGGGGCTCCTGCATGGCCAGCAGCTCTTCATCCATGAAAACGCCCTCCTTTCCTCAAAAGATTGGGGTCTTACGCCTCCTCAATCTTTACGGTGAGAGGCGCCGTAATCTCATAGCCCAGCTTGCACTGCACCGTGTAGGTGCCTACAGCCTTGATGGGGTCGGCAATGACGATTTTCCGCTTGTCAAGCTTGATGCCGGTCTTGGCTGCCAGGGCATCGGCGATTTCCTGGTTGGTGACGGAACCAAAGAGACGTCCGGCGCCGCCCCCCCGGGCGGTGACTACCAGGGTCATTTCCCGCAGCTGCTTGGAAATCTCCAGAGCCTCTGCCCGCTCCTTGGCGGCCTTTTCCGCGGCGGCCTTGTCGTTCATCCGCATGGTATTCACCGCATCGGCGGTGGCTTCAATGGCAATCTTCCGGGGCAGCATATAGTTCCGGGCGTAGCCGTCAGAAACCTCCAGCATCTGGCCCTTCTTGCCCTTACCCTTTACATCCTGCAACAAAATTACTTTCATGGTCTTGCTCCTTCATATAAAAATCTCAGTTTTCAAAATATTGGTCAATGGAGGCCACCAGCCGGTCCAGGGCTTCCTTTACAGTGGTGTTTTTCAGCTGGGCACCGGCCGTGGCTGTATTGCCGCCGCCTCCCAGAGGCTCCACAATTACCTGCACATTCACATCTCCAATGGACCGGGCGGAGAGAATCACCTGGTCTCCGTCGGGAAACAGCACAAAGGAGGCGGTGATGCCGGAGATGTTCAAAAGCTCGTCCGCCGCCTGGGCCGCCAAAGGTCTTGCGATGGTGTCTTTCAAGGCCGCAATGGCAATTTCCTTCCGGTAAAGCCGGGCGGACTTGATGACCTGGTACTTGGCGATGGTGTCCTGGAAGTCGTTTTGCAGGAGCTTCTTCACCTCCACCGTGTCTGCCCCCAGCTGCCGCAGGAAGGCGGCGGCCTCGAAGGTACGCTCGCCAGTGCGGACGTTGAAGCTCTTGGTGTCCAGGAACAATCCGGTCATAAGGCCCTTGGCCTCAATGGGCAGCACGTCCTTTTTCTCCACGGCGTATTGCAGTAGCTCTGTCACCAGCTCCGAGGCGGAGGAGGCGTAGGGCTCGTGGAAATTCACCACCACCGGGGTGATGTAGTCTGCCGCCCGGCGGTGATGGTCGATGACGCATACCCGGGTGACGGTTTCCAGCAGGCTCTGGGACTCCACCTGGTCCGGGCGGTTGGTATCCACCACAATGAGGGTGCTTTTGGGGTCGCACAGAAGCAGCGCCTCCTGGCTGGAGATAAAGGCGTTTTTGTACTCCGGCACCTGGCGGATTTCCGCCACCAGGTTCTTTGCCACGTTCCGCTCCAGATCCAGCACGATGTGGAAGGGCTTGCCCTTCTTCCGGCACATACAGCTCACACCCACCGCAGCGCCCACGGCGTCCATGTCCGCATTCTTATGCCCCATGATGAACACCCGGCTGCTCTGGCCGATAAGCTCCATAAGGGAATTGGCGGTGACACGGGAGCGGACCTTGCTCCGGTGCTCTGCCTCCCGGGTTCTGCCGCCGAAGAAGGTGAAGTTCAGCCGGTCTTTCACCACCGCCTGGTCGCCGCCCCGGCTCAGGGCCATTTCAATGGACAAGGAGGCAAAGTCGTAGCTCTCCTCAAAGGTGGCACCGTCCACGCCCAGGCCGATGGACAAAGAGGCGGCCAGCCCTGCCGGGTTGGTAATCTCGTGGATGGCCTCCAGCACGGTGAATTTCTCCTCCATGGCCTGCCGCAGGTCCCGCTTCTCAAAGACAAACAAAAACCGGTTCTTTTCCAGTCGCCGGAGAAGTCCGTGATACCCCTCCGTCCACTGGGTGATGGCGTCGTTAATCCGGGCGGAGAGGCTGGAAATGGCACCTTCCGTCAGGTTCTTGGTCAGCTCGTCATAGTTGTCCACCAGGATGATGGCCACCACCGGACGGGAGCGGATATACTCGTCCCGCACCTGGTACAGCTCCGTGAGATCGGAGAAGTACAGCACCCCCAGCCGGGTCTGCTCCGGGTCGTTGCCTGCGGTCACCATGCCGTAAATCCGGTACCGCCGCTTTTGCAGGGTCACATCGTAGGGGTACTCCGTTTTGCCGGACATGAGCCAGTTGGTGTCGAAGCCGGGGAGGATGTTCCCGATGGGCTGCTCCCGGAAGGTGTCCCGGTAGCCGGTAATCTGATGAAAGGGCTCGTTGCTGTAGATAATCTCCTCATCCGCCAGGCGAATCACCGCCATGGGGAAGGGACTGTGGGTGCCAAGCCCCTGGTCCTGCTGCTCCAGCTGCTCCTGGAGATAGTTCTGCACCTGGCGCTTCCGCTGCACCCGAATCAGCAGGTACACCCCCAGCTCCAGAAAAGTCACGGCAATGCCTGCCCCGGCAAGAATATACTGGTTCAAAAGTGCCGCTGCCACGGAAAACACCGCCAGCATCCCGATATAGAACAGGCCTCCTGCCGGCCGCAGCTGCCTTCCAAGTTTCTTATCCATCTGTGCGCCTCCCCAAAAATGGGCCCAACGCCCATACTATCCTGATTTTATCCATTATAACAGACCAGTCTTTTTCCTGCAACTGAAATTTCAAATTTCACCCACCTTTTCCGGGAAAAGCCGGGGCAAAATCTCCGGTAAAATTTTTATGTATACAAACCGGCAGAAATGTGCTATACTATTGCCAGTATGGATTAGGTGGGCAATCCTAACCAATGGGGCAGGTTCGTGGAAAACCGCCCCCAAAGACAAATAACCATGCAGGCGTACTTTTGCTTCTGCCGGACGGTACAGGGTCTTGAGCGGAGCAAGCGGCTGTCTGCTTTTGATGTGTTTTTTTACGAATTTGAAAGGAGTTATGATTTTATTTGGCTGAAAAATTGAAAATTATCCCTCTGGGCGGTCTGGATGAGATTGGCAAGAACATCACCGTCTTAGAGTATGGCAGGGACATGATTGTGGTGGACTGCGGTCTGGGCTTCCCGGACGAGGAGATGTACGGCGTGGATCTGGTGATTCCCGACTTCTCCTATCTGGTGGCCAACGCCAAGAAGCTGCGGGGTATGTTCATCACCCACGGCCACGAGGACCACATCGGCTCTATCCCCTACTGCATGCAGCAGGTGAGCTGTCCCATCCACGCCACCGCCATGGCCAACGGCCTTATCCGGTTGAAGCTGGAGGAGCATCGGCTGGCGGACAAGGTGAAGCTGGTGACCCACAAGCCGGGAGATGTGGTGAAGGCCGGGTGCTTCTCCGTGGAGTTTATCCACGTGAACCACTCCATTGCCGACGCCGTGGCTTTTGCCATCAAGACCCCCGTGGGCACGGTGATTATGACCGGCGACTTCAAGATTGACCCCACTGCCAAGGACGGCATGATTGACCTGGCCCGGCTGGGTGAACTGGGGAATCAGGGAGTTCTGGCCCTTCTGTGTGACTCCACCAACGTGGAGCGCAACGGCTACTCCCAGAGCGAGCGGATGGTGGCGGAGAGCCTGGATCGGCAGTTCAAAAACTGCGACCAGCGGATTATCGTCACCACCTTTGCCTCCAACATGATGCGTATTCAGGCGGTGCTGGCTACGGCCCATCGCTACGGCAGGAAGGTGGCTGTCACCGGACGGAGCATGGAGAACATGCTGAAAGTGGCCCAGGAGCTGGGGTATCTGAAAGTCCCCTCCGGTCTGATTGTGGATCTGGCGGCTGTCAAGAGCCTGCCCAAAAACAAGGTGGTCATTGTGTCCACCGGCTCTCAGGGCGAGAATATGTCCGCTCTGTACCGGATGGCTTTTTCCACCCACAAGCAGATTGAGCTCCAGCCCGGGGACCGGATTATCATTTCCGCCTCCGCCATCCCCGGCAACGAGAAGGCCATCTCCCGGATTATCAACGAGCTGTACCGGAAGGGTACCGAGGTGGTCTACGAAAAGAGCGAGGGGCTCCACGCCTCCGGCCACGCCAGCCAGGAGGAGCTGAAAATTATCCACGGTCTGGTGAAGCCCCGGTTCTTCATCCCGGTCCACGGCGAGCAGCGGCACTTGCAGATTCACAGCAAGCTGGCGCAGCTCATGGGCACCCCTGCCCGGAACGTTCGGATTCTGGAAAACGGCAATGTGCTGGAGTTCACCGGCAAGACCTGCAAGCTCACCGGCTCTGTACCTGCCGGAAAGGTCTTTGTGGACGGCTCCGGTGTGGGTGATGTGGGCAGCGTGGTGCTCCGGGATCGGAAGCATCTGGCTCAGGACGGCATGCTGGTGGTTTATGTCAACCTCAGCAGCCAGGATGGCTCCATTCTCACCGGGCCGGAGATTATCACCCGGGGCTTTGTGTATGTGAAGGAGTCGGAGGCTCTCATGGAGGAGCTGCGGACCATTGCCCAGGAGGCCATCGAACGGTGCCAGCGGAAGCGGGTCCGGGACTGGTCCACCATCAAGTCCGCCATCAAGAACGATTTGAGCGGCTATCTCTTCAAGACCACCAAGCGCAATCCCATGATTCTGCCCATCATCATGGAGGTTTGACCGGGGTGCCCCCGGTGTCAATTTCGCACGGTGGCTTTCTGCGAATCGTTACTTCCCTGACCCGCCCGGTATCGGCGGCTTGTCCGCCGAACCTCTTCCCTATTCCCTATTCCCTATTCCCTATTCCCTAAAAACGCCCGGTATCGTTACTGCGGTGTTAATGGATGCAAAGACCTAAGCCCCCCTTGCCAAAGGGGGGTGGTTTTGCCTCTGGCAAAACCGGGGGGATTCCGGGGTCGCAGGTTTCCACATGGGTCTGTGCTTTTGGAAAGTGCCTGCCGTAAATCCCTCAGTCAAAAATCAGAGATTTTTGCCAGCTCCCTTTCACAAGGGAGCCTTTGGGGTGCGGCATCGAAGCCTTCTTTTTGTAAGGCAGCTTTTATTTGTAAACTTTGGCAGGTGTTGGATTTGTACTTTGATTTTGCCCCTATGGAGGGGCTGACGGACCATATTTACCGGGAGCTGCACCACCGGTATTTTCCCGGGGTGGACCGGTACTACACCCCCTTCTTCTCCCCCACCATTCACCGGAGCCTCACCGCCCGGGAGCGGCTGGAGCTGCCGCCGGCGGATTCCATCGGCTATCGGCTGGTGCCTCAGATTCTCACCAAGGTGCCGGAGGACTTTCTCTGGATGGCAGAGCAGTGCCGGGAGCAGGGGTACACGGTGGTAAATCTGAATCTGGGCTGTCCCTCCGGCACTGTCACCGCCAAGGGAAAAGGGGCGGGGATGTTGGCAGACCCTGACAGCCTGGACAGGTTTCTGGATGCGATATTTTCCAAAAGCCCTCTGCCCATCTCCTTAAAGACCCGGCTGGGGATGGAAAACCCGGAGGATTTTGTGAAAATTCTCCCGATTTTCAACCGCTATCCTGTGGCAGAGCTGATTCTGCACCCCCGGGTGCGGAAGGACTTTTACAAGCTGCCGGTACGCCGGGAGTGGCTGGACTACACCCTGGAAAATACCAAGATTCCCCTTTGTTACAACGGAAATATCACCTCACTCTCTGAGATTTCCCAATTTTCCGCCCGGTATCCCCAGGTGAAGGGAATCATGCTGGGAAGAGGTCTCATCGGTGACCCGGGGATGCTCAGTCCCGGCGGTACCACGGTGGCTTCCCTGGAAGCCTTTATGGAAGCGCTGCTGGAAGGGTATCTGGAAGCTTTCGGCGGCTCCCGGAACGCCATGTTCCGGCTGAAAGAGCATTGGTCCTACCTTCTGTGCCGGTTTGAAGGCTGGGAAAAGCTGGGCAAGCGGCTGCGGAAAACCACCTCTTTGGAGGAATACCGGGCCATTACCCATGAGATTTTCACCACCCTGCCTTTGGCCCCGGCATTGACACCCAACTGGTAAAGGAGATTTTTATGGAAAAGAAATACTACATAGCCCCGGATGCCCGGGTGCTGGGAGATGTGGAGCTGGGGGAGGATGTGAGCATCTGGTACGGCGCCGTTGTCCGGGGGGACAGCGGGAAAATCGTCATCGGAGAAGGCACCAACATTCAGGACCGGGTGGTCATCCATGAGAAAACCACTTTGGGAAGCCGCTGCACCGTAGGCCACGGGGCCATCGTCCATGGCTGCACCGTGGGAGGGGGCTGCCTCATCGGCATGGGCGCCATACTGCTGACCGGTGCGGTGCTGGAAGATGGGTGTCTGGTAGGTGCGGGAGCGGTAGTCACAGGAAAGACCCACGCCCCCGCCGGGTCGGTGCTTCTGGGCAATCCCGCCCGGATTGTGAAAACCCTCACCCCGGAGGAGAGGGAAAAGCTCCAGGCGGGTGTGGAGGAATACATCCGCCTGGCAAAGGAGCAGCTGAACCCTCTGTCCAAATAAGAAAAAACCGGCTCTTTTTCCGGAATTGCTGAAAAAAGCCCGTTGCAAAATTGGTGTTTTGCAACGGGCTTTTTTGCTCACCGCACCCCATAGCTCCCTCCGGGAGGGAGCTGTCACCGCAGGTGACTGAGGGAGCCAGCGGGCTGTAAGCTAACTATTTGCTTTGGGGGTGGTACTTGCTTGTGGTTGTCGATGCACTATCTGATTTTACCGGGCACTTTCATCCCATCGGCACAGAAGACCTGACACCTCCGGGGGAGGTACCGCCTCTGTTATTGGAATTGGCTATGCTCCCGATGGCTCCCTCCGTCTCGGGGCTGCGCCCCAAGCCACCTCCCTCCCGGAGGGAGGTATTTGCGGAACCCTTCCGAAAATATCCGTTTCCAACAGACACATTCTCCTGTACAGGATAAAATGAACTTATTGGGAAATTGCCGTATGTTACCGGGCGGAGGCGGAGAGCTTTTTATCCAGGCCTCTTTGAATCATGACCACATGGAGAATGACCCCCAGGGTCAGCAGTACCCCCAGCTCTCCCAGGGCTACATACAAGGCGTTGATCCAGAAGCCGCCTCCGATGTAGAAAGTCAGCTCCCAGCCTACCAGCAGGGCATTGAAGATGGCAGGCATGAGAAGTCCCAGGAAGGGGATGTTTTTGATGGCCACTTTCCGGGTCAGGTACATGGCACCGGTGGCCAGGAAGGTGGCCAGGGTTCCCACCAGCCAGTCCAGAGGCAGGGCCCCGGCGTTGCTGATGTTAAAGAGGAAGCAGCCCACCGTCAGGCCCCAGATGGCACTGGGGGAATAGAAAGCCATGACGGTGAGGGCTTCGGAGGCCCGGAACTGGATGGCAAAGGAAGTGCTCTCCGGGAACAGGAATTGCTGGGCGTAGGTCAGCACCACATACAGCGCTCCCAGCAGTCCGGCGTAGGCGATTTTTCTTGAGCTATTCATGTTTTTCTCCTTTTTCTGCAATAAAAAAATGGGCGCAGTGCGCCCATCCCGACTATAGCAGTCAAAATCCATAGTTTTGTTTACCGACAGGATGGTTGCGAACTGTCCTATTGCATTGGGTAGAATTATAACCGGTTTTTACCCCTTTGTCAAGGCCTCCAGGGTCTTTTCCAGCACTTCCGGTGCCTCTTTGGGGTGAGAAATGTTTGCCGTAGCCGCCTCCATGGGGCAAGGGCCGGTGCCCGTCCGGTTGCGGATGCCGGGAACCAGCTGGTCGTATTCACAGGCAATGCCCTGGCGCTCCAGCACCTCCAAAGCGGGGCGGCTGATAATGGGAGCGTAGACCCGCTTCACATTCAGAAGACAATATAGAAGGGCCGAAGCCTTCCCCACCACCTTGTCAGCCACAGAGTAGCCGCCAAAGTCCTCCCCGGATTTCAGAAGCTCCAAAAGGGGCAGCACCCCTCTTCTGGTATCCGTCAGCTCCCGCTCTCCTTTCCGGAACACGCAGGTGTAGCCGCCGGCACGAAGGTGGTTCCGGGCGTCCTCCCAGTCCAGACGCTCCCAGAGGGCTTCCACAGCGGCAGTCAGCCCCTTCACCGTGTCTGCCAGGGGCAGATTGGGGCTTCCCTGTTCCGGCAGGAAGGGCACATGGATAAAGCCCACTAAGGTGTCGGTGCCTTTGTAGTGGGAAAGAAGGGTATAGAGCACATCGTTGCACACGAAGGTTCCGGCGGAGTCGGACACCCGGCCGGGAAGTCCTGCCTCCCGGATTGCCTCTGCCATAGCGTCTACCGGGCAGGTGGAGAAAACCCCGTCGGGGCCATTCAGCACAATCCCCTCCCCTTTGGGCTGGTTCCCGGCGTTATCGGGGATGGCAGCCCGGCGGAGGTTCACCCCAATCCGCTCCGGGGTGATTTCCTTCCGTCCCCCCGCCTGTCCTACGGACAGAATCACCCGGGGGTGGCAGCGCTGTGCCTCTGATAGCACCTTTTGGGAGGCGGCTTCAAACACTGTGGGGATTTGAAGCTTATGGAGGGTGAAGCCTCCGATTCTCTCCGGCAGGCGCTGTACCGCCTCCCAGGAGGGATTGATGGTCTCCCCTCCGAAGGGCTCAAAGCCCGTAATGAGCACAATGGGTTCCATGGTTTTCCTCCCTGGTGAAATTTTTTCTATTTTAGCATAATTGGAAAATCCATGCAAGATACCTCTTTCCTTTTTGGGAAGGATAGGTTATAATTACCATAGGAATATACGGGCATACGCCCATAGGGAGGATATTATGAACAAAACCTTGATTCTCGAACCTCAGCGCATGAAATCCCTCACGGAAGGCTTTTTTGCTGTGTTTCAGACCCAGCCCACCCGCTTTTTCTCCGCTCCCGGCCGCACGGAAATCGGCGGCAACCACACCGACCATCAGCGGGGCCGGGTGCTGGCGGCGGCGGTGAATCTGGACACCGTGGCGGCTGTCCGTCCCAACGGCACCAAGACCGTGCGGATTCAGTCCCAGGGCTACCCCATGTGCCAGGTGGATTTGACCAACCTCCAGCCGGTAGAATCGGAAATCAACTCCACCCCGGCTCTGGTGCGGGGCGTTGCCGCCCGGTTTGCCCAGCTGGGCTGTAATGTAGAGGGCTTTGATGCCTATGTGGAGTCCACGGTGCTTCCCGGCTCCGGCCTCAGCTCCTCCGCCGCCTTTGAGGTGCTGGTGGGTACCATCCTCAACCACCTGTACTTTGACGGCCGGGTATCCCAGCCGGAGATTGCCATGATTGGGCAGTACGCAGAAAATGTGTTCTTCGGCAAGCCCTGCGGCCTGATGGATCAGACCGCCTCCGCTGTGGGCGGCATGGTAACCATCGATTTCTTTAAGAAGGACGCTCCTGTCATCCAGTCCGTGGACTTTGACTTTGCCGCCTGCGGTCACGCCCTGTGCATCATCGACACCCGGGCCAGCCACGCAGACCTGACGGACGAGTACGCCGCCATCACCCAGGAGCTGAAAGCGGTATGCGCCCACTTCGGCAAGGAGGTGCTGACGGAGATTCCCCAGCAGGACTTCTTCGCCGCCATCCCCCAGCTGCGAAAGACCTGCGGCGACCGGGCGGTGCTTCGGGGCATCCACTTCTATCAGGAGAACGACCGGGTGCCCCAGCAGGTAGCGGCTTTGCAGGAAGGAAACTTCGACCGGTTCCTGGCTCTGGTGAAGGAGAGCGGCTACTCCTCTTATATGTACTTACAAAATGTTGTCCCTGCCGGCTATGTGAAGCAGCAGGATGTGGGTCTTTCTCTGGCTCTGTGCGAGCATTACCTCCAGGGCCGGGGTGCTTACCGGGTTCACGGCGGCGGCTTCGCCGGAACCGTTCAGGCCTTTGTGCCCATGGATATGCTGGAAACCTTCCGTCAGGGCATTGACGCCGTGCTGGGAGAAGGGGCTTGCCATGTGCTGTCCATCCGTCCCCAGGGCGGTGTAGAGGCATTTCCCCAGGAGGGCAACTGATATGACCATCGAAACCTGCATTGACTCTTTGGTATGCTACGCCATGAACCACGGCCTTACCCAGCCGGAGGATCACAATGTAGCGGTAAATAAGATTCTGGAAATTCTCCATCTGGACAGCTACACCCCCTCCCAGGAGCCGGTGGTGGAGGATTTGGAGGAGATTCTGAAAGGCATCCTGGACTACGCCTGCGAGAAGGGTCTGTGTCAGGACAATGTGGTGGAGCGGGACCTGTTCGACACCAAGGTCATGGGAGCCCTTACCCCCATGCCCCGGGAGGTCATTGCCAAATTCCGGGAGCTGTATCAGCAGAGTCCTCAGGCGGCTACTGACTGGTACTACCAGTTCAGCTGCGACACGGACTACATCCGCCGGTATCGCATCCAGAAGGATATGCGGTGGAAGTTCCCCTGTGAGTATGGCAATCTGGACATCACCATCAACCTGAGCAAGCCGGAGAAGGACCCCAAGGCTATCGCCGCCGCCAAGAACGCCCCCCAGAGCAGCTACCCCAAGTGCCAGCTGTGCTCTGAGAACGAGGGCTACGCCGGACGGCTGAACCACCCTGCCCGGCAGAACCACCGGATTATCCCCATCACCGTGGACGGGGCAGACTGGCGGCTTCAGTACTCCCCCTATGTGTACTACAACGAGCACTGCATCGTGTTCAACAACACCCACACCCCCATGAAGATTGACCGGGCAGCTTTCCGGAAGCTTCTGGACTTTGTGACCCTCTTCCCCCACTATTTCGTAGGCTCCAATGCAGACCTGCCCATCGTGGGCGGCTCCATCCTCAGCCATGAGCACTTCCAGGGCGGTCACTACACCTTCGCCATGGAGGAAGCCCCCATTGCCCAGGCTGTCACCTTCCGGGGCTTCGAGGATGTGAAGGCCGGCATTGTGAAGTGGCCCATGAGCGTACTTCGGATCACCGGGCCGGATGCCCAGCGGCTGGTGGAGCTGGCGGACAAGATTCTCACCTGCTGGCGGAGCTACTCCCACCCGGAGGCCATGATTCTGGCAGAGACCGACGGCGAGCCCCACAACACCATCACCCCCATCGCCCGGCGGCGGGGAACGGATTACGAGCTGGATCTGGTGCTGCGGAACAACCTGACCACCCAGGAACACCCCCTGGGACTGTACCACCCCCACGCCGACAAGCACCACATCAAGAAGGAGAACATCGGCCTGATTGAAGTCATGGGTCTGGCGGTGCTTCCCAGCCGTCTGAAAGGGGAATTGCAGGATCTGGCTGCCGCCATTGTGGAAGGCAAGGACCTGGAAGCCGACCCGGTGCTGAGCAAGCACGCCCCCTGGGTGGCAGAATTGAAGGAGAAGTACACCTTCACGGCGGAAAACGCCCTGGATCTTCTGCTCCAGGAGACCGGGCGGGTATTCTCCCAGGTGCTGGAGGACGCCGGTGTGTATAAGAACACCCCGGATGGGCTCCAAAACTTCCTGAAATTCGTGGACACCGTAAACCAAGGATAATAAAAAAGCCCGGCAGGATTGATATTGATATGCACCCCAAAAGTGTCTAACTTTTGGGGTGCATATCAAATCTGCCGGGCTTGTCTTATTTTACTTTCAACCGCAGCACGTTCCAGGAAATGGGGGAAAGCTGGGCGGTGAGGGTCTTGTCCTGTACCTGTGCGCCGGAGACCTTCCGGGGCTGCACCCGGGCGGCACTGGGGCCGTTGACGATGGTGTGGTCCTCGTGGGACATGGCGATATGCTCAATGAGTTCGCAGGAGGAGAAGGCGTTCAGCTGCACTTCCAGCTCCAGGGATTCCTCTGTGGAGCGGTTCACGGCAAATACCGTCACTTCCCCGGCCTCCTCATTGTAAACAGCCACGCTTTCCAGATAGGGTACGTCCGTGAAGTTCTTGCTGTCGTACTTGGGAGACTTTGCAGGCGTATAGAGCACCGTACCGTGACCGTACTGCGTAGCGTGGAGGAAGGGATAGTAGATGGTCTGGAGCCAGGCTTCCCCGCCGCCGGGGACGGTCATAATGGGGGCAATCACGTTCACCAGCTGGGCAAGGCAGGCAATCTTCACCCGGTCGGCGTGCTTCAGGATGGTAATGAGCATGGTGCCGAACACGGCGGCGTCTGCCATGGTGTAGATGTCCTCCACCAGGCTGGGAGCGTACTGCCAGGGGGTCTTTTTCATGTACGCCTCGTCTCCGCCCACGGAGTGATACCACAGGTTCCACTCGTCGAAGCTGAGCATCATGTCCTTCTTGGAGCGCTTCTGGGCCTTTACATAGTCGCAGGTAGCCAGGACCGAGCGGATGAAATACTCGGTGGTCAGGGATTTTGCCAGAAAATCCTTCAAATCGTGGGTGGTGTCACCCAGATACTGGTGGATGGACAAAAAGTCCACATCCTCATACACATGACCCAGCACCGTAGCCTCCCAGTCCGGGAAGGTGGGCATCTCCGGGAAGGAGCTGCCGGAGGCTACCAGCTGGATTTTGTCGTCAATCTTCCGCATAGCCCGGGCGGTCTCCAGGGCCAGACGGCCGTATTCGTCGGCGGTCTTGTGGCCTACCTGCCAGGGACCGTCCATCTCGTTGCCCAGGCACCAGACTTTGATACCATAGGGCTCCTTCACGCCGTGGGAGATCCGGAGATTGGAATACAAAGAGCCGGAGGGGTGGTTGCAGTACTCCACCAGGTTGCAGGCATCGTCAATCCCCCGGGTGCCCAGGTTCACCGCCATCATCATCTGGGCGCCGATGTCCTTACACCAGACTGCAAACTCATTGGGGCCTACCTGGTTGGTTTCCAGGGTACGCCATGCCCGGTCCAGCCGGACAGGACGGCTCTCCCGGGGACCCACCCCATCCTCCCAGCGGTAGCCGGATACGAAGTTGCCGCCGGGGTAGCGGATAAGGGGAATGTGTAAGGGACGAATCAAATCCTTCACATCCTGCCGGAAGCCCAAAGCGTCTGCCGTGGAGTGGTCGGGGCAGTAGATGCCGTCATACACGGCTCGGCCCAGGTGCTCAATAAAGGAGCTGTATACCCGGTCGTCCACCGGGGCCACCTGGAAGCTGGGGTCAATGTGCATGGTTGCTTTTAACATAAAATCACCTCATAAAAGTATTAGGTTAATCGTTTGGGTTATGGAATTTTTATACGAAGGAAACCTTCGTAGTTTTCTTGTATATGTTCTGCCAAAGGAAAACCAGGGAATTTTCTTTCCACATTGGCCTTTTCGATTTGTCATTTCCCTGACCCGCCCGGTATCGTTACCTTGCAGAAGGCTTCGTTTATACCTCCCTCTGGGAGGGAGGTGGCTTGGGGCGCAGCCCCAAGTCGGAGGGAGCCAGCGGGCGCACAGGCTGTTTGTCTGTCGGAGGTGGTACCTCCACAAAGCTATCCCATTTCCTATGCCCATTGGAGGAAGTTTCCTCGTAAAATTGGCATAGGGTATCGGCAGCTATGAGCAAGTACCAACCCTACAGCAAACCGTCAGCTCCCCCCCGCTTGCTCCCTCAGTCACGGCTACGCCGTGCCAGCTCCCTCCCGGAGGGAGCTATGGGGTACGCAGGTTTCCACACAGGTCTGTGCTTTTGGAAAGTGCCTGCTGTAAAATCCCTCAGTCCCCTGGGGCGTCGGCTCCCTTGCGAAAGGGAGCTTTTTTCATCTGGGGCATACGGAATCCCGCAGGTGGAGGGTGCAGGGAAGAAGCACCCGCTGGGTCAGGCGGCTGCGGGTTTCGATTTGCTCCAAAACCAGCTGGGCACACTTGCGGCCGATGTCATGAAGGGGCGGCTCCACGCTGGAGATGGCGGGGGTGTGCACCCGGGCGATGTTCAGGTTGTCATAGCCGAACAGGGAGATGTCCCGGCCTACCTGGAGCCCCAACTCCTGGCAGCGGAAGAACACGCCGCTGGCCATGGCGTCATTCAGGGCAAAGATGGCGGTGCAGTCCCCGGGGAGAAGCTTTTTGGCGTTTTCGTAGCCGCTGTCCCGGCCCCAGTCCCCGTGGAGGATGGTGTTTACGTCATAGGAAATCCCCGCCTCCCGGAGGGCCCGGAAAAAACCGTCCAACCGGGCCCGGGCGTTCACATTCCCCTTGGGGCCGGAGATGATGCCGATATTGGTATGTCCCAGGCCGGTGAGTACCTTGCCCACCTGGTAGCCTGCATCCTCGTCATTGGGGTACACGCAGGCGTATTCCGGCTCCTTGGGGTAGCAGTTGCAGTACACAAAAGGCAGGTGGGGAAAAGCGGGCTTCTGGATAATCTCCCGGCAGTGGTAGCCGATGTAGACAATCCCCTCCACCTGCTGGGCGACCAATGCAGACACGGCGTTTTCAAAAAACTCCGTGTGGAGCCGGGTGTCGGTGAAGTTGTTGCCGAACCGCTTGAAAAACCGCATATTGTCCAGGATGATCTCATAGCCCTGGGACTCACAGTATTCCTCGATTCCGTCTACCATCTCCGGGGTGTGGAATACCGTCAGGTCCTCGGTGATGATGCCGATGCTTTTGGTGCGCCGGAGCTTGAGATTTTTGGCCAGGGTGTTGGGCCGGTAGTGCAGCTCCTTGGCAGCCTGGAAAATCTCCTGCATTTTGGCGTCGCTGGCGGCGCCGGACTTGCCGTTGAGCACATTGGAGACCGTGGCTGCGGAGACGCCGGTCAGCCGTGCAATATCTTTGATGGTGGCTATGATTCTCACCTCTGCTTCCGTCACAAGAAAAGGCCTCGGGAGCCTTTCGTCTATAGTATACCAGATTCCCCGGAAAAGCAAGGAGAATTTGTGGAAATCGGCCAACCCCCGGAGAAGGGGCCAGGGAACCCAGGAAGCTGCACAATTTTGTGCGGACAAATTTGGTAATGTAACCAAAAAATGAAAATAGAATGAATTTGTTATTTACATTTTGCCGAGGCGTGATATAATATTGACAGATTAAACGATTAGGTAAATCCCGACAGCCATTGGCTGCCGGGTTAGCGAAAACCAGGTTAAACGTTTAGGTTTCCCAACCCCCGGGATTTGCCTATGAAGGAGTGAAGCATGGATATGACATCTTCGATTACGCCGGTACGAATCGGAAAGACCAGAATCACAGATCCCCTGTTCGGCGCCTATGTAGACATGGTAGCCGAAAAGGTGATTCCCTACCAGTGGGAGGCTCTGAACGATCGGATTCCCGGGGTAGAAAAAGGATATTGTATAGAGAACTTCCGGGTGGCTGCCGGTTTGCAGCCCGGGCATCATCAGGGTGCCATTTTCCAGGACACGGACCTTTACAAGTGGCTGGAGGCGGTGGCCTTCTGCATCGAGTACGGTGCCGGGGAGAAATTCGTCCCCATCGCCGACGAGGTGATTGCCCTCATGGAAAAGGCTCAGGAGCCGGACGGCTACCTGAACACCTACTTCACCATTGAGTGTCCCGAAAAGAAGTGGACGAACCTCACCGAGGGCCACGAGCTTTACGGCTGCGGCCACCTGATTGAAGCGGCGGTTGCCTACTACAACGCCACCGGCAAGGACAAGCTTCTGAACATCGCCTGCCGGTTTGCAGACCTGGTGGACCGGACCTTCGGGGCAGAGGATGGCAAGTGCCATGGCTACCCCGGCCATCAGGAGATTGAGCTGGCTCTGGTGAAGCTCTACAAGGTCACCGGGGAAAAGCGTTACCTGAACCTGGCCAACTACTTCATCCGCCAGCGGGGCACCAAGCCCAACTACCTGCTGGAGGAGATGAAGGGCCGGAAGGGCCGCAACGTATTCCCGGAATTTGCGGAATATGACGACCTGTACGCCCAGACCCATGAAAAGCCGGTGGAGCAGACCACCGCTGTGGGCCACGCCGTCCGGGCTGTATATATGTATACCGCCATGGCGGACCTGGCAAGAGAGCTGGATGACCAGGAAATGCTCCGTGCCTGCCAGACCCTTTACGACAACATCACCACCCGGCGGATGTATATTACCGGCGGCATCGGCTCCTCCGGAAAGCTGGAGCGGTTCACCACCGACTACGATCTGCCCAACGACCGGATGTACTGCGAAAGCTGTGCTTCCGTAGGTCTCATGATGTTCAGCCAGCGGATGGGCAACTTCCTGGAAGATGCCCGATTCTACGATACGGTGGAGCGGGCCCTGTGCAACACGGTGCTGGGCGGCATTTCCAAGGATGCAGACCGGTACTTTTATGTAAACCCCCTGGAGGTATGGCCGGACAACTGCCTGCCCTCCACCTCCATGTCTCATGTAAAGCCGGTACGGCAGGGCTGGTTCTCCTGTGCCTGCTGTCCTCCCAACATCGCCAGAACCCTGGCATCCCTGGGACAATACATCTACGCCCAGAGCGACGATTCCGTCTATGTAAATATGTTCATCTCCTCAAAGCTTGACACCCAGGTTGGTGACAAGACCCTGGGGCTGGATATGCAGGCGGATTACATGAACGGAGGCGATGTGACCATCCGGGTGACAGCTCCTGAAAATGCCGGTCTTACCCTGAAGGTACGCATCCCCTGGTATCTGGAAAATCCCATGGTAAACGGCGAAAAGGCCGTCACCCACCGGGGCTATGTGACCGTCCCCGTAAACTGCGACACCCAGGTGGTGATTTCCGGCTCTGTAAAGGCAAAGTTCGTGGCAGCCAACCGGAACGTCCGGGCGGACGTGGGCAAGGTTGCCCTGATGAAGGGCCCCTATGTGTACTGCCTGGAGCAGGTGGACAACGGATGTAACCTTGCAAGCCTGTTCGTATCCCCGGAAGCCTCCATTTCCGAGGCCGCCCCGGAGGAAAGCCTCCCGGGAAATCTTCCCACCCTGCTGGTTTCCGGTGAGCGGTTGGTGGAGACCATTGCTACCCACGACCTGTACGGCAATCCCGCCTTCCGGATGGAGCGTGTGACCCTGAAAGCCATCCCCTACCCCCTGTGGTGCAACCGGGAACCGGGAGAGATGATGGTCTGGCTCCACGCCCGGGTGTAACGGGAAATTTACTGGTTTATTTTAGCAGCAGGTTCTGCTATTATAAAAAATAAGAATTCAGAAAGGAACGAAATGAAAATGAAGAAGACCCTGAAAAAGGCTCTGGCACTGCTTCTGTGTCTGGCCACCCTGTGCTCCTTCGCTGCCTGCTCTCCCGCAGACAACGATGAGACCACTGGCACCACCTCCGGCTCCAGTGAAAACGAAACCACTGCCGGCGGCGAAACCGAAAAGGTCGAACTGACCTACTCCTTCTGGGGCAGTGAAGAGGAAGCTGCCAACACCCAGGAGGTTCTGGACATCTTCAACGCTTCCCAGGACCGGATCCATGTGACCGCTGTGGCCATCCCCTGGGAGACCTACATGGAGAAGCTGAACACCATGGCTACCGGCGGCAACCTGCCTGACTGCGGCCTCATGACCGAGGCTGGCGTACTCCAGTTCGCCGAGATGGGTCTGCTGTCTGACGTCAGCTCCATGTATGCCGACGCTGCCGAGAAGCCTCTGGCCAGCGCCACCTACACCTATCAGGGCAAGGAGATTGCCTACGCCTCCGCCAACAACTCCCTGGTAATGTACTACAACAAGGATATGTTCGACGCAGCCGGCCTGCCCTATCCTCCCGCCAACGCTGCCGACGCCTGGACCTGGGAAGAGTTCGTGGACGTTGCCAAGAAGCTGACCCTGGACGCCAACGGCAACAACGCCGCCTCCCCCGACTTTGACCCCAACAATATTGTGCAGTACGGCTGCATGATCGAGAACCTGACCTGGCAGCTGGAAGTATGGTGCCGTTCCAACGGCAGCGGCTTCTACAACGATGACGGCACCGAAGTGACCATCAACGAGAAGGCCGCCACCGACGCCATCCAGGCCATCGCTGACCTGTACCTGGTACACCATGTTGCTCCTCTGTCCACCGGCCTGACCGATGACGGCGTACAGCGCTCCCTCATCGCCAAGACCTGCGCTATGACCACCAACGGCGCCTGGAACATCGGCACCTGCCTGTCCGCCGCCCGTGAGGAAGGCCTGAACTACGGCATCGCCGTGCTGCCCTACATGAAGGAGAAGGTCACCATCTCCACCGGCGGCCCCAACGTGGTGTTCTCCCAGACCGAGCATCCCGAGGAAGCCATGGAGTTCATCAAGTGGTACTCCAGCGAAGAGAACAGCTGGGACAACCTGATTGCCGCCGGCATCTGGATGCCTACCACCTCCGGCTACTACAACGACGAGGCCCTCACCGAGAAGTGGCTGAAGAACCCCGCTTACCCCGAGTACGAGGAAGCCAAGGCAGTTCTGTGTGACTATGTCCGGGACTACGCCGTGCCCACCTCCTGGTACTACACCAACAACACCACCGACTTCAACACCCTCCTGGGCTCCATCCTGGGCGACGTGTGGACCGGCAACAAGACCGCTGAGCAGGTCATCAACGAGAATTACGATTCCCTGGTAGCCGCCTTTGACGGCATGGGTGCCTGATTCCCCTGCTCCCTGAAAGAAGAGAAACCCCGGGCGCCTGTCCATAAATGGGCAGGCGTCCTCCCACAAGAGGTGTTTGTATGCGAAAAACCCAGCGCCTTTCCAAAGTGGGTCGGAAAGAGCAGCGCACCGCCTATCTGTGCCTGATTCCTGCCTTTATCGGCCTGATTTTCCTTACCTATGTTCCCCTCATCGAGGTTTTTGTCATCAGCTTCTTCAACTGGAGAGGCCCCACGACCCCCACCTGGGCGGGCATTGAAAACTATGTTCGTCTGTTTACCACTGACCCCTACTTCAAAGTATCCATCAAGGTTACGGTGATTTATTCCCTGCTTTCCGTGATTGGCGGCCTGATCTACTCTCTGATTATTGCCCTGCTTCTGAATCGAAAGGTCCCCGCCCGGGGCTTTTTCCGGGCGTTGTTCTATTTGCCCTATGTGCTGCCGGCGGCTGCCGTGTATATCGGCTGGTCCTGGCTGTACGAGCCCAACTTCGGCCTGTTCAACTACATCCTCAAGCTCTGCGGTGTGCAGGAAAACGTGCTGTTCCTCAATGACTCCAAGATGGTGCTGCCCTCCCTGGCCCTGGTGGCGGTGTGGCTCAGCGGCAACCTGATTGTCATTTTCCTGGCAGGCCTGCAGAATGTGCCCCGGGTTTACCACGAGGCGGCAGAGATGGACGGCGCCAACGCCTGGCAGCGGTTCCGCCACGTGACCATCCCCAGCATGACCCCCATCATCTTCTACAATCTGCTGATGAGTCTCATCACCAATATGCAGGTGGTGACCCCCTCCATGGCTCTGACCCAGGGCGGCCCCAACAAGCAGACCATGTTCATTACTTACCTCATGTACCGGTATGCCTTCAAGAGCAACCAGATTGGCTATGCCTGCGCCATCTCCTTCGTGTTCTTTATCATCATTGCCATCTTTACCGGTATCGTGTTCTCCACCAGCAAGACCTGGGTGTACTATGAAGGAGGCGAGGACTGATGCAAAAGAATAGCCTCTTTTCCAGCCGGAAGCGGCGGGAACGGATTACGGATACCCTGTGCTTTGTGGTTCTGGTGCTGTTTGCCTGCGGCGCCATGCTGCCCATCTGGTGGATTTTCCGTTCCAGCCTCATGACCAACGCTGAGCTGTACGCCTTCCCCCCGGCCTTCTTCCCCAGTAAATGGCTGTTCTCCAACTATGTGGAGACTTTGGAGGCCTACCCCTTCGGCCAGTATCTGCTGAACACCGCCACCATCATCGTGCCCTCCGTATTCGGCGGCACTGTGACTGCTGTGCTCTGCGGCTACGCCTTTGCCCGGCTCCGCTTCCGGGGTAAGAAATTCCTCTTTACCCTGTGCGTAGGCTCCATGCTTCTGCCGGGCATGGTCACCCTCATCCCCCTGTACCTGATGTGGACCCGGATTTTCGGCCTGACCGACTCCTATCTGCCTCTGATTCTGCCCTACTTCTGCGGCGGCGGCGCTTTCAACATCTTCCTCATCCGCCAGTTTATCAGCAGCATCCCCCGGGAGCTGGACGAGGCGGCCACCATCGACGGTGCCGGCCCCATGCGGGTGCTGTGGAGCATTCTGATGCCCGCCATCCGGGCAGCGGTCATCGTGGTGGCCCTGTTCCTGTTCATCCAGATGTGGAACGACCTGCTCCAGCAGACCATCTACATCGACAGCCCGGAGAAGTTCACCATCGCCATCGGTATTTCCATGCTGAAAAGCGGCCTGAAATCCGACTTTGCCAAGATTATGGCGGCTACCTGTATGGCCTTCGTACCCGGCGTGGTCATCTACCTGTGCGGTCAGAAGTACTTCGTGGAAGGCATCGTCATGACCGGCATGAAGAACTGATTTTTACCTTAGGAGAAACGCTATGACAAACCTTCTTCCCTATTTCCGCAACCCCGCACCCAAAAAGGACCGGGAGGTACCCCGGGAGGGCTTCCGGGGGTATGTGAACCTGTACCTCACCTACTTCTGGCAGCTGATGTTTGTCAATCTGGTGTTTCTTCTGGCCTGTATTCCGGTGGTAACCATCCCGGCAGCCTTCACCGCTCTCAACCGGGTGTGCATCAAGCTGATTCACGACCGGTACACCCTGGTGTGGCTGGAATTCCGGGATGAGTTCTGCCGCAGCTTCGGACGCTCCTTCAAAATCGGCCTCCCCTTTGTGCCAGTGTTTTTCCTCAGCTACTACCTGCTGAGCCTGGGTATGACCAACGGCGGCAACCCCTACGGAATGCTCTTTTCCGGGGTGGGGCTGCTGGTGGGTCTGGTAGGACTGGCGGTGTTTCAGTACGCCTTTGTCCTGAACGCCTCCCTGGATTTGCCCGCCTGGGCCATCCTGAAAAACAGCCGTGCATTGACTTTCCTGGGGCTTAAGTATACAATAGGTATCCTGGGAATTACCTGCTTCGTGGATGTGGCTATGCTCTTCGGCTTCCCCATTTCCCTGGTGCTTCTGGTGCTGGGGGTTCCCACTCTGGTGCAGTTCATCGTGTGCTGCCTGGGAAATATCCCCATGCAGAAGTGGATTGTGGAGCCTTATCTTCGTCAGCAGGAGGAAAATGCCGGAATGTAACCAAAAGCCCAGCGGAAGCTGGGCTTTTCCGGTTTTGGAGGGATGGAAATGACAAAACTTTTGCTGGTACGCCACGGTCTGAGCCTTGCCAATCAGGAAGGGTTCTTCGCCGGGCAGGCGGATGTGCCCCTGCTTCCTATGGGGCAAGTTCAGGCAAAGGCTACGGGAGAATTTCTCCGGGGGCACTACGCCGTGGACAAGGTGTACGCCAGCGACCTGATAAGAGCCGGGGAAACCGGGAAAATTCTTTCAGAAATCCTGGGCTGTCCCCTGGAAACAGATAAGGGGCTGCGGGAGATTTACGCCGGAGCCTGGCAGCGTCAGACCTTTGACTACCTGACAGAGCATTACCCCGAGAGCTATGGGGTATGGCGTCAGGACATTGGAAAGGCTCAGTGCCCGGAGGGAGAGTCGGTGGTGGAAATGGGCCTTCGGGTAAAGGAAGCCCTTACCGGAATCTGCCGGGAAAATCCCGGGAAAACCCTGGCCATTGCCACCCACGCCACCCCCATCCGTGCCATGGAGTGCTGGGCAAAATTCCAGGACTTTGCCAGGATGGGAGAGATTCCCTGGGTGTCCAACGCCTCTGTCACGGAGCTTTTCTATGCGGACGGAGTGTGGCAGCTGGGAAAGGTGAGCCAGGACGCGCATTTACAGAACCTTCGCACCGTGTTTCCTGCCAATGTATAAGAGCTTCAATACATACTGCCGGGAGGTTTTCGGCTGCAAGGTGTATAAGCTGTCCCTGGATGGGGGCTTTACCTGCCCCAACCGGGACGGCACTCTGGGAACCCGGGGGTGTATCTTCTGCTCCGCCCGGGGCAGCGGAGACTTTGCCCCGGAAAGCTGCCTTCCCATCCCGGAGCAGCTGGTCTCCGCCAAAGCCCGGGTGGCGGAAAAGTGCAAAGGCGGCAAGTACATGGCCTACTTTCAGGCCTTTACCAATACCTACGCCCCGGTAGGTCGGCTTCGCCAGGTGTTTACGGAGGCTCTGGAGCCGGAGGAGGTGGTGGGGCTGTCCGTCGCCACCCGGCCAGACTGTCTGCCCCCGGAGGTGCTCTCCCTTCTGGAAGAGCTGAACCGGAAAAAGCCGGTGCTGGTGGAGCTGGGCTTGCAGACCATCCACGAAGCATCCATCCGCTACATCCGGCGGGGCTACGAAAATGCCGTGTATGTTCAGGCAGTAAAAGACCTGAAAGCCCTGGGCATCCCAGTGGTGACCCACATCATTCTGGGGCTTCCCGGGGAGTCGGAGGAACAGATGGTGGCCTCCACCCAGGCGGCGGTGGCAGCCGGAACCCAGGGGGTGAAGTTTCACCTGCTGCATGTGCTCTCCGGCACGGATTTAGAGCGGGATTTTCAGGCAGGGAAATTCGCCTGCCTGACTTTGGAGGACTATGCCCGGGTCCTTAAAAAGTGCCTCAGGGTGCTTCCACCGGAGGTGGTGGTGCATCGCATCACCGGGGACGGAGCCAAGAAAGATTTGGTAGCACCACTGTGGTCTGCCGACAAAAAACGGGTTCTTAACTATCTTACAAAGGTGCTGCAGGAGCCGTGAAAAACTCTTGCAGGAGAAGGTAGTTCGTGATAAAATATACAAGATAAAGCCCGGAATCGGGAAAATGAAACAAGGAGGAATACCATGACTTCCAGCGAAAAGAAACAGTTGCAGATGGAAGCCTGTAAGGTGCGTATGGGTGTAATTGAAGCCACCCACGGTGCCAAGGCAGGCCATCCCGGCGGCAGCCTGTCCGCAGCGGATGTGTTTACTTATCTGTATTTCAAGGAAATGAACATCGACCCCCAGAATCCCAAGTGGGAGGAGCGGGACCGGTTCGTGCTCTCCAAGGGCCACACTGCCCCCGGCCTGTATGCTGCCCTTGCCCACCGGGGCTTCTTCCCCGTGGAGGATCTGCCCACCCTGCGGCACATCGACAGCTATCTCCAGGGTCACCCCAACATGAACACCGTTCCCGGCGTGGATATGTCCACCGGCTCTCTGGGCCAGGGCGTTTCCGTGGCTGTGGGCATGGCGCTGGGTGCCAAGTACCAGGGCAAGTCCTACCGGGTCTACACCCTGCTGGGTGACGGCGAGATTCAGGAGGGCCAGGTCTGGGAGGCCTGCATGGCTGCCAGCCACTACAAGCTGGACAACCTGTGCGTCATCGTGGACAACAACGGCCTGCAGATTGACGGCGACATTGCCAAGGTCATGAGCCCCTATCCCATTGTGGACAAGCTGGAGGCCTTCGGTTTCCACGTAGAGGCTGTGGACGGCCACGACTTCGAGGCTCTGGAAGCTGCTTTCCAGAAGGCCAAGCAGGTCAAGGGCGCTCCCACCGCCATTGTCATGTCCACCACCAAGGGCAAGGGCGTGTCCTTCATGGAGAACAACGCCGGCTGGCACGGCAAGGCTCCCAACGATGCCGAGTACGCCCAGGCTATGGACGAACTGAAAGCCCTGATGGCAGAAGTGGAGGGAAAGTAAAATGGCAGAACTGAAAAAGATTGCAACCCGGGACAGCTACGGCAACGCTCTGAAAGAGCTGGGTGCAGAGCATCCCGACCTGGTGGTGCTGGATGCCGACCTGGCAGGCGCTACCAAGACCGGCACCTTCCAGAAGGCATTCCCGGAGCGGCACTTTGACTTCGGCATCGCCGAGGCCAACATGATCTGCGCCGCCGCCGGTATGTCCACCACCGGCCTGGTGCCTTTCGCCTCCAGCTTTGCCATGTTTGCCGCCGGCCGTGCTTTTGAGCAGGTGCGCAACTCCATCGGCTATCCCCACCTGAACGTAAAAATCGGCGCTACCCACGGCGGCATCTCCGTGGGCGAGGACGGTGCCAGCCACCAGTGCTGTGAGGACTTTGCCCTCATGCGCTCCATCCCCGGCATGACCGTCATCTGCCCCGCAGACGACGTGGAAGCCAAGGCCGCTGTCCGGGCTGCCTACGAGATGGAAGGCCCTGTGTACCTGCGGTTCGGCCGTCTGGCTGTGCCTGTGTTCCACAGCGAGGACTACCAGTTCCAGATTGGCAAGGGCGAGGTGCTGAAAGACGGCAGCGACGTTGCCATCATCGCCAACGGCCTGCTGGTTTACGAGGCTATTCAGGCTGCCGAGGCTCTGGAAGCTGAGGGTATCCACGCCATGGTCATCAACATGGCTACCATCAAGCCTCTGGACAACGACCTGGTGCTGGAAGCTGCCAAGAAGTGCGGCAGAGTGATTACCTGCGAGGAGCACTCCGTCATTGGCGGTCTGGGCGAGGCGGTTTGCAGCCTCCTGTCCGAGAAGCACCCCACCCCGGTAAAGCGCATCGGCGTCAACGACGAGTTCGGTCACTCCGGCCCCGCCGCCGCCCTGCTGGAGCAGTTCGGTCTCACCGCTCCCCACATTGTGGACGTGGCCAAGGCCTTCTGCGGCAAGTAAATTCCATACGCAAAGGGGCCTGTTGCAAAACATCTGTTTTGCAACAGGCCCTTGTTTTCTATCCTCTGAATCTTCTGGGTGGCACTACCTTGCAGAAGGCCTCCGCAAATACCTCCCTCCGGGAGGGAGGTGGCTTGGGGCTGCGCCCCAAGACGGAGGGAGCCAGCGGGCGCAAAGCCTATTGGACTGCCGGAGATGGTACCTCCCCAAAGCTATCTCATTTCCTATGCCCATGGGAGGCAACCACCTGGTAAAATCGGCGTAGGGTTTCGACAACCACCAGCAAGTACCACCCCCAAAGCAAACCGGAACTGCACCGCCCGCTGGCTCCCTCAGTCACCTGCGGTGACAGCTCCCTCCGGTCGGGAGCTATGGGCGGGTGCGTTTTCTGGAGAATGTGCTCTCCGAAGGTGGAATTGGTGGAAAACATCTATGTTAAATCAGATAGAAGTCAAGACCACCGGCTTAGCCGGTGGCTTGCACAGGCCCTATAAGGGCCTAATACAGCCACGCCTTAAGGCGCACGAAAGATTCGCCAACCGCAATTTGTTTACTGGCTGCCCCCTGCCGGGGGCGGCCTTTTACTTGCCCTTGCTTACCGGCTCACCCGTAAACGGGTCTGTGAACTCCTTGAGGCTTATCTGGTCGGTTGCTATATCTTCCTGTAGCTGATTCTTCACATATTCCTTTATCGTTTTCTCATTTCTTCCCACCGTATCTACATAGTACCCTCTGCACCAGAAGTGCCGATTTCCGTACCTGTACTTTAGATTCGCGTGACGGTCGAATATCATCAGGCTACTCTTGCCTTTTATATACCCCATCACTTCTGCTACACTATACTTCGGTGGTATCGATACATATAGATGAATGTGATCCGGCATCGCTGCCGCCTCGATAATTGTTATCCCTTTTCGTGCGCACAGCATTCTTATAATCTGCCCGATATCCGCTGATATCTGCTTATATATAATCTGTCTCCTATATTTCGGGGTAAATACGATGTGGTATTTGCAATTCCATTTGGTATGTGCTAAACTATTGCTGTCCATTTGGATAACCTCCTTTGATCTTGTTTTAGCGGTTGGCGAACCTGCTATTACTCTATCATCGGAGGTTTTTTATTTCCATCCATAAGTAGAACTTTTTCCGCCTCACCCGCATAGCGGGTGGTTGTCTTTCTACGAA
>DVFK01000039.1 GCA_018713285.1 Candidatus Faecousia excrementigallinarum | reverse complement strand
TGAGGGCCATCCAGAGTCATCTGATCTCCGGTGTAAGCGTGGATCGTGCACATAATTCCGCTCTGGATCGGGAACGCATCATTCAGAGCCTTAGCCATGGGAGCCAGGCAGTTGGTGGTGCAGGAAGCGGCGGAGATGATGTGGTCGTCCTTGGTCAGGGTGTTGTGGTTTACATTGTAAACGATGGTGGGCAGGTCGTTGCCAGCGGGAGCGGAGATAACAACCTTCTTGGCGCCAGCGTCGATATGAGCCTGAGCCTTAGCCTTGGAGGTGTAGAAGCCGGTGCACTCCAGCACGACGTCCACGCCCAGCTCGCCCCAGGGCAGCTCGGCAGCGTTGGCCTTAGCATAGATGGTGATCTTCTTGCCGTCCACAACGATGTGATCCTCGCCAGCCTCAACAACGTGGCCCTGAGCAGCGTAATTGCCCTGGGTGGAGTCGTACTTAAGCAGGTGAGCCAGCATCTTGGGGGAGGTCAGGTCGTTGATAGCAACAACCTCGAAGCCCTCAGCGCCGAACATCTGACGGAAAGCCAGACGGCCGATACGGCCAAAACCATTGATAGCAACTTTAACAGACATTATGATTTCCTCCATTTTAGTACTTGCCGCCACGGCGGCATGATAGATTGGAAAACACAGGGCTTTATGCCCCATACAGCCATATTATACAATAACAAAATCAGGATGTAAAGAGGCTGTTTTGGAAAAAGTGGGGTTATTTGAAAATAATCCATGAAATCCCACTAAAATCAGGGAGCTACCTTCCAACCTTCCTGGCGGAAAAAGGCGGAAATTTCCTCTTTTCCTGCCGGAACATTCCCCTGATACCAGCCGGGCTTTCCGCCCCCTCTGGCCCCCAGTTTTTCCTTCAGGCCTTTGCCCAGGGCGGTGGTTACCTCCGGCTGGGCCGTCAGGCACAGGCTGTATCCGGCGCCCTCTTCCCCGGAAGCCACCGCCGCCTGGGGACAGGTTTTTCCCATCACCTCACACAGCTGCCGCACCTGCCCCGGCTCCAGATCTTCGGCAAAATAAAGTACAGAAGATTCCCCCTGATACTCCCGGGCGATGGCGGCAAACACCTGTTGCTGCAATCCGGCAGAGCGGAAGCGCTCTGCCTCCAGCTGGCGGTTCATCCGCCGGGCCGCCTCCCCCGTTTCCAGGAGCTTGGCGGAAAATGCCTGGGACACCTGCTTGTTCTGCTCATAAATCCGGCACAGGTAAGAAACTGCCCGGCCGCCGCAAAGCAGCTCCATCCGCACCCCCTGGTGGAATTTTACGCAGGAAAGGAGGACCACCAGGCCAATCTCCCCGGTGAACGCCACATGGGTGCCGCAGCAGGCGCAGCTGTCCACCCCCGGTACTTCCACAATCCGCACCGGCCAGGGAAGGGCCTTTTTGCTTCGATAGGTGACTTTTGGCAGCTCCTCCGGGCTTGGGTACCAGCACTTTACCGGCAGGTTCTTCCAGATGGCGGCGTTCACCTCCTGCTGGATGTCCGGCAGGGCTTCCGGAGGGATGGGGCCATCAAAATCAATGGTAATCCTATCCTCCCCCATGTGAAAGCCCACATTGTGGTAGCCGTACCGCCGGTGAATCACGCCGCTGACCAGGTGCTCCCCGGAGTGTTGCTGCATCAGGTCGAACCGACGCTCCCAGTCGATGGTGCCCACCACCTCCTCTCCCGGTGTCAGGGGGGCATCACACAGGTGAAGAATCTCCTCCCCGGCCTCCTGCACCGACAGCACCCGGGCTTCCCCCAGGGTGCCGGTGTCGCTGGGCTGACCGCCGCCCTCGGGATAAAAGGCGGTCTGGTCCAGAGTCACTTCCCAGCCGCCCTTCCCTTCCCGGCAGCCGGTGACCCGGGCGGTGAAGGTTCTTTGGTGGCAGTTTTCATAATATAACTTTTTTACTTCCATATTCCTACTCCTGGCTTGTTTTCCCCATTGTACCACAGATAACGGCAGTTTGCAACGAGGCAAAAACAGGATAATGTCGATGAGTTTTTCAGGACTCATAGCTTGTTTCGTGGTTTTTCTGGAATTTTTAGAAGTAAAATTACCATACAAAACCACCAAGGAGGCAGGCCCATGCAGTGCCAGAAGTTAAAAACCTATATGGAGACGGGACGGGTGGTATTTTTGCCGGCCAAGGCCATTTTGCCCAATCCCGCTCAGCCCAGAAAAATTTTTTCCGAGGAGGCGCTGGAGGATCTGACCCAGAGTATTCAGCGCCATGGAATTCTCCAGCCCCTTTCCGTCCGGCGGGTGGGGAGTAACTATGAACTCATTGCCGGGGAGCGGCGGCTCCGGGCCGCCCAGCAGGCAGGTCTCAGCGAAGTGCCCTGCCTCATTATGCGGATGGACGACAAGGAATCGGGGCTTACCGCTCTGGTGGAGAACCTCCAGCGGCAGGATTTGGATTTTATCGAGGAGGCCCAGGGCATCCGGTGTCTCATGGAGCGGTGGGACTTCACCCAGGAGCAGACCGCCCGGGCTTTGGGAAAAAGCCAGAGTGCCATCGCCAACAAGCTGCGGCTGCTGCGGCTGGGACAGGGGGTGCTGGAAGCCATCCGGGAAGGGGGACTGACGGAGCGCCACGCCCGGGCCCTTTTGAAGCTGCCCACGGATGCCCAGCGGATGAAGGCCATCTCCGTCATTGTTCAGCTGGGGATGAGCGTAGCCCGGACGGAGCGGTACATAGAGGGACTTTTGGAGGAACCCCAGCCCCCCAAGCCCAAAATCAACGTAGGGGCGTTTTTGTCCAATCTCAGCCAGTCCCTGGCAAAAATCCAGCTCTCCGGAATTCCGGCTGTTTCCGAGCGGCGGGAGACGGACAGCCAGATTGTACTGACCATCACAATCCCTAAAAATGGTTAGTTTGCATAAATATTTTCTTGACACCCATTCATATTCTGTTATACTGAATATAGAGGTATCCATAAAGAGATGTGGAGGTGTCCTATGAAAAAGTCCGTGAAAATTTTGATCGGTATTCTTATCGCTGCTGTGGTGGTGGTCGGGCTTTACTTTGGCCTGAACGCCCTTTTCCCCCAGCCCAAGCAAATCTCCATGGAGCTGGAGGCCGTCATGGTTCTGGAGGACGGGACGGAGTATCCCTGCACCGTGACCATCCGGGGCGAGCTGTGGGAGAAAAGCCACAGGGATGTGTCCGCCGGCATCCATGCCCACGACTGGGAAAAAGAGGGTATTTTCATTGATGGGGTGTTGATGACCAACTACTTCCTCTTCATGCCGGAGGAGGAGGACAGCTGGACGCTGGGCAACAATACCACCAACTGCACCCTCTATCTCAACCGGGACTTTTCCCAGTTCGGGGCAGAGGTGGATGCCCATGCCATCCGTCAGGAGCTTCCCTCCCAGACCGCCCATGTGTTCCTCAAGTCCATGACAGACGCCCAGCGGCAGGAGGTTCTGACCCTGTTTGCCCGGTAATAACAAGTCCGATAAAAAAACATGGTCCCGGATTGGGACCATGTTTTTTACACATTTCTTCATAGAATCGGGAATAAGGCTCCCTTGTTAAAGGGAGCTGGCACGCCGGAGGCGTGACTGAGGGATTCCAC
>DVFK01000003.1 GCA_018713285.1 Candidatus Faecousia excrementigallinarum | reverse complement strand
AACCGCTCATACAACCACTCATAATCCATGACCTTTTCGATTTTCCGAAGCAGATGGCCGCTCGGCACCAGCGCTTCCAGGTCTGTTATAACCGCTTCTCGCCGGGCATCTTTTCTCCATTGTTCCATGAATACACCCCCATATTCGTATTATACCAGATATGAGGGTGTTTTGGTAGTTTTTTGACAAGCTGAAAAGCGGAAGAAGCTTGGCTTCTTCCGCTTTGATACTTATTTTCCGAAGAGGGGGCGGGCTACCCGCTTGTAAAGGAGCAGGGTAAGGACGGAGATGAGCACGCCCTTGATAAGGTTCAGGGGGGCTACCGCCAGCACCACGAAGGTGGTGACAGAGGAGATGGCCGGGTTCACGGCACCCCCCATGGCGATAATCCGGGACAGATCGGAGCCGAAATACAGCTGGGCGAACTTGGGCAGCAGGTACACGGCGTTGAAGAGGCTGCCGAACACCGTCATCACCAGGGTGCCGGCAACGAGACCCCAGACGGCCCATTTCCGGGTCTTGTGGATGTGATAGAGAATCACCGCCGGAATCACGAAGCTGCACCCTACCACGAAGTTAGCCAGGTCTCCCACAAAGGCGGTGGTGGTACCCTTGAGAAGCAATTTCAGGACAATCTTGATGGCCTCGCAGGTGACAGCCGCCGTGGGCCCCAAGTAGAAGCCGCAGAGAAGCACCGGCAGCTCGGAAAAGTCCAGCTTGTAGAAGTCCGGGGCCAGGAAGGGCAGGGGAAAGTCCAGGGTGTAGAGCACCGCTGCCAGGGCGGCGCAGATGCCCACGATGGTGACGAACCTGGCCTTGCTGGGACGGTGCAAATCCGGGAGGAACCGCTCCCCCAGCCGGGACAAAAGGATGATGACCACCACAATGGCGGCGGAGACCAGCACGAAGCTTAAATTCTTCTGCAGGTCAGCGAGAAGTTGGGACATGACAAAAAACCTCTTTTCTGTTTTTTCGGAAACCCCTGAGAGCTTCCTGAGCAAAAACACGCAGGAAGCTCCGATGAAATCGGAGGGAGTTTCCGTATAAAGAAATACGCCCAGGGTACAGATACCCCAGGCGTAACAAGATTGTGGTTTTCCTGTCGCTCTTCTTCCATCCAGACTATACTGTCGGTATCGGAGTTACACCGATTCAACGCCGAAGCGCTCGCGGACTTTACCGCCGGTCGGGAATTGCACCCTGCCCTGAAGATATCCATATTCTGTTGCTGTCCTACACATTACCACGCTTTGCCCCGGTTGTCAAGTCCCTGGTTCTGTGATAAAATCAGGGTAATCAGGCGGCAGGGGCGGTGGTGGCCTGCCGGGTAGGCGTGGTGGCGTCCGTATCGGTGGTGGGTGCTGTCTCATTTCCGGTGGTGGCACCCTGAGACGGCTGGGTGCTTTCCGTGGCGGCGGGCTCTTTCACCGACTGGGGCATCTGGAAGCCGTGGATTCTGCCCTTGGCAGAGGTGTCGGTGATGTCTCCCCCGATGACGGCGTCCTTATGCACCAGCAGAGTGGCGTACACCGGGTCGGTGGCGCCGGGATAGTTGGTCACCTTGTAGACGTAGCGCATCACCGTCTGCCCGGCGTACTTGGTCAGGTCATACCCCTGGCTCTTTTGCAGGGCGTTGTAGCGCTCATAAGCCTTCGTGGGGGTTTCGGGAATCCGTACCTCACCGGATTGGGCAGGGGAGGCGTTCACTTCCCAGCCGAACTCCTGGAGAAAGGCCACCCGCTTGTCGTTGCCGGTGGAGGTCTGAACCGTGGGGTCCTGGGTCTCCCCACCGCCCCCGAACACCAGAAGCAGCAGCAATATGGCAGCTGCCACCCCCGCCAGTACCATGAGGATCTTTTTCTTATCCACCTTGGCGGTCATAACCATCATAATGAAAATCCCTCCTAAGCAATGTTGGCATTATAGCCTATTACGCAGGTGGACGGGTTAGAACGGAGGAGCTATGGAAAGATTGGACAAATTCCTGTGCGGCTTAGGGCTTGCCACCCGGAGCCAGGTGAAGAATATCTTGAAAGCCGGACGAGTGACGGTGGACGGTGTTCCGGAAGGGGACGGCAGCCGGAAAATTGCCCCCCAGAGCCAGGAAATCGCCCTGGACGGGGAGCCTCTTTGTAAGGTAGACCGGGTGGTGCTGATGCTCAATAAGCCGGAGGGCTTCGTCACCGCCACGGAGGACGCCCGGGAGAAGACTGTCATGGAGCTTATCCCTGAGGAATACGCCCACCGGAAGCTTCGCCCCGTGGGACGGCTGGATAAGGCAACGGAGGGGCTGTTGCTCTTTACCGATGACGGAGACCTTCTTCACCGGCTCATCAGCCCCAAAAAAGAGGTGGCGAAAATCTATTATGCCCGGCATGAGGGCACTGCCGGGGCGGAGGACGTGGAAGCCTTCCGGGCGGGGCTGACCCTGGGGGACGGCACCCGGTGCCTCCCGGCGGAGTTGGAGCCTCTGGGACCGGGGGAGAGCCGCATCACCGTCCGGGAGGGAAAGTACCACCAGGTACGGCGGATGATGGCCAGCCGGGGGATGCCGGTCACGTATCTGGAACGGCAGCAGGAGGGAAACCTGACCCTGGGAGACCTTCCCAGAGGCGGTGTGCGGCTTCTGACGGAGGAAGAGGTTGCCTCCCTGGAGGAAAAATAGGCACATTGCCGGGCGCATTATGGAAGAACCTACCGGAAGGGGAAAAACGGTGGGGATTTTCACTAAAAAACCTAAGACATTTTGCAGTAATATGTCAAAAGGTACTTGCAATTTGCGCAAAAGAAGTATATAATATCCATGCTGATTTGTGAAATGCGTATTTGTGCAATATTAGTAAGGAGGCTGGAAAATGTCCAACAGTGTTTTTCAGAGCGTAATTTTGCAGTTAAAGGAGGCCGCCGGCTGCACCTTTGGTGTGATTGACACCGACGGCTGTGTCATTTCCTGTACCGATGTGATGCTTCTGGGAGAGCGGTGGCCGGAGGCGGCTGTCCAGGTGGCGGAGAATCCCACCCTGGTGCAGACCTTCGAGGGCAAGACCTTCCGGGGAATCCTCAGCAGCACCAACTGCTTTGAGTATGCGGTGTTCTGCACCGGGGATGACCAGCTGGCCCAGACCTACTGCACCCTGGCTTATATCGCCCTGAATGATGCCAAGAATTTCTATGAAGAAAAGCACGACCGGGGCACTTTTGTGAAGAATATCCTGATGGATAACATCCTGCCCGGCGACATCTACATCCGGGCCAAGGAGCTCCACTTCGCCACGGAAGCTCCCAGAGTGGTGTTCCTGGTGCGGCAGCTGGGCCATGGGGAAGTGGCGGCTGTGGATATTCTCTCCGGCCTGTTCCCGGACCGCTCCCAGGACTTTGTGGTGAGCATCAACGAGACCGATGTGGCTGTGGTGAAGCAGGTGACTGCCGGGGCAACCCCCGAGGTCACGGAGAAAATTGCCCAGACCATGGAGGATACCCTGAAAAACGAGCTGTATGTCAAGACCGTTATCGGCATCGGCACCGTCACCGAGCACCTGCGGGAGCTGGCAGACTCCTACAAGGAAGCCCAGACCGCCATTGATGTGGGCAAGGTGTTCGACACGGAGAAGAGCATCACCAGCTACGAGAACCTGGGCATTGGCCGTCTGATTTATCAGCTGCCTACCACCCTGTGCGACATCTTCCTGTCTGAGGTGTTCAAGAAGAGCTCCATCGACGCCCTGGACCAGGAGACCCTCTTTACCATCAATAAGTTCTTCGAGAACAACCTGAACGTATCCGAGACCTCCCGGAAGCTCTTTGTCCACCGGAACACCCTGGTGTACCGGCTGGAGAAGATCAAGAAGATCACCGGCCTGGACCTGCGCCTTTTCGACCACGCCATCGTGTTCAAGGTGGCTCTGATGGTCCGCAAGTATCTGGCCTCCCGGGAAATCCGCTGAATACGCCCAAGAGCCTCCCAAAAGGGAGGCTCTTTTTTGATGGGTCTGGCCCAGGGAGGGCATCCCCAAACTTTTCCTCCCGGGTTGTCAGAATGCTTGTTTGGATGTAGAATAGAAGAAAATTTACGAAGGCGAAAACTTTTTTGGTTTGGCTTTTGTCTTAGAAGGGAAAGGAGGCAAAAGCCATGGGGGAGATACCCGTCCTCCGGTGGTTTCGGGCGCTGGTGCGCAAGGCCATGGGAGAGAGCCCGGTAAACCAGGAGAAAAAGGAAAAACTCTATCAAAACATCCAAAAACAGAGAGGAAGGAAAGAAACATGACCTATTCCCAGGCGGTTTCTCTTGCCCTGCAGGGGAAAGAGGAAGGATACCGCTATTTGTACGAGAGCACCTACCAAAGCAAATTTTACCTGGCGGTGAAGTACATGAACCGGCAGGAGGCGGCGGAGGATGTGCTGCAGGAGGCCTATGCCAAGGCCTTTTCCAAGCTGGATACCCTGAAAGAACCGGAGGCATTCCCCGGCTGGCTGGGCATGATTGTGGCAAACGAGGCCAAAAATGCCCTGCAAAAGAACAATCCCCTCCTGTTTTCTGAGGTGCAGACCCAGGAGGATGAGGACTTTATCCCGGAGGTGGAGGACACCCGGGAAGAAGCCCAGCCGGAGCTTTCCTACTCCCGGAAGGAGACCCAGGAGCTGGTGCGGGAGATGATTAACGCTCTGTCGGAGGAACAGCGGGTGTGCATCCTGATGTTCGAGATTGAGGGCATTCCCATTAAGGACATTGCCGCCTGCCTGGGCTGCTCGGAAAACACCGTCAAGTCCCGGCTGAACTACGGCAGAAAGAATCTGAAGAAAAAAGCGGAAGAACTCCAGAAGAAGGGCTACAAGCTCTACTCCGTGGCACCTCTGGCTCTCTTTGCCTGGCTGCTGGCCCAGGAGCAGGGCTTTACCGCCCCCGGCGTGGCGGTGCCTGCCTGGGAGACTGCTTCCCGGCAGCTGGGGACTGCCGCCGGAAAAGCAGCAGCTGCCGGAAAGGCTGCGGCCTTTATCCACACCCTCGGGGGAAAGATTACCCTGACCCTTGTGGGCACGGCTATGGCTCTGGGGGTGGCGGCTGGTGGTGCGGCCCTTATCCAGAATTCCCAGCCCCAGACTACCACCCCGGAAACCACTGTCACCCAGCCGGTGGATACGAAGCCTGTTGACACCCAGCCGGAGACCACCCAAACCACGGAAACGGAGCCGGTGGAAAAGGAAATGGAGGACGGGGACTTTGCAAGCCTGCTGGCAGGGGGCTTTACCCGGCAGGAGCTGGAGCAGCTGCTGGCCTACGGCCCGGAGACCCTGGACGAACAGGGCATAGAGGGGATGGATTTACTCCTGACGGTGAATGCCATGTGCCAGTCCTGTGAGGATTTGCCCCCGGAAACCCAGTATATCGGCTATCTGGGGTACGATGCCCAGTATGTGAGCCGCTATGTGCTGGCGGACGTGAACCGGGCTTTGTACCTGTTTACGGACTTTCAACTCTCCCCGGAGAATACCGGGGCAAACGGCGGGGATTACTTTGCCACCTACCGGATTGATGGAGAGGCCCTGTGCTTCTCCCCGGCGACCATCAACTATGACGGGGATGTGAAAATCACCGCCGCCCGGTACACCCCGGAGGAGATGATTCTGGAATACGCCTGGCACAGAACCTACTATGATATGGGCAAAAAGGAGCTGACCCTGCAAAAGCGGGCAGTCCTCACCCCGGATGCAGAGGGCAAATTCCGCATCCGCACCATTGAAAATCTGGGAGAGCAGAAAGGGCCGGAGGCGCTGTATGCAGATTTTCTGGAGGAGCTGAAAACCGGGGACTGGCGGAGCCTGTTCCAGGGGGAGGATTATACCGGGGAGCTGTCCTATTTTATCAAGGATCTGGACGGGGACGGGGTTCCGGAGCTGGTGCTGGGAGCCCGGTGTAAGGTCAGCCAGATGTTTTACGGCATGGACTGCATCATCTACCGCTGTGCCCAGATGGACGGGGGCTATGCCCTCAGCCAGATGGTGGGGAAGACTGTGGTCTCCACCTCCATCCGGATTCCCGGGGACGGCCAGGGACTGCTGACGGCGGACTTTTCCCGGATGTCCGGAATGTATTCTGTATCCCGGATTACCCTCAACGGTGCGGCCAATACCCTGGAATCCCAGTGGCTTTCGGAGTATGACTTCATCATGGGCTCGTCGGAGGAGCAAGCCTTCCTGGAGGCAAATCCCGAGGCAGAGTGGATTTCCCTGATATAAGTAAACCTTGCACCCCCAGAGGGCGCTCCGGAAAACAGGAGCACCTTCTGGGGGGCAGATTTATACCGCCTGGGAGACTCTCCCGAAAATTTGGATTTCTCGGATTTCCTGCGCAAAGCATCCAGCTTTTTGGGAAGGCAGAGTGGTACAGTCCAGCCATGGGGGCGGCGGTTCGTCCGGCACCTGGGGCAATGCCATGATCATGGGAAAATACCCCATGTAAAAGGAACTTTGCTTGCTTTTTTCCTGGGGATAAGGGTACAATGGGGCTGAGGTGATTAAGATGAGAGACATCGGAAAGAACATAAAAACCCTTCGGATGGCCAAGGGTATGACCCAGGAGGATTTGGCGGCGGCTCTGTTTGTCACCCGGCAGACTGTGTCCAACTACGAAAACGGCCGCTCAAGGCCAGACCTGGATATGCTCCTGAACATCGCACAGGTGCTGGATACGGATGCAACGGCGATTCTCTACGGCCCGCCCCAGCCCCCTTGCCGGAAACCTGCCCTGATCCGGCTGGCAGTTGGAGGCGCTGCCCTGGCGGTTGTGTGGGGGGCACGGCTTTATCTGGCGGGACTGAATCCGGCAAAATTGCTTATTGTGTGGGCGATACTTGCGGAATGGGTTTTACGTCCTCTGAGTCTGTTTCTGCTGGGCTGGGAGCTGCTGCAGCTAGGGTCCCTCACAGGAAAGCTAACGCCCCTGAGGGGAAAAAAGTGGGTCATCTTCCGCCGGGTGGTTCTGGTTGTGACTGTTGTGGGGGCCTTGATGTTCCTGCCGGATATCCTTTGGATATGCGGAGGAGCAGTCAATAAGCTGCTGGGAACCTCTTTCCAGCTGAACGATATCATTCCTGCCCTTGGCTGGTCCGGGTATGTCAAAAGCTGGCTCCATACAAGCTTTTCTGTCTTCTACCTGATTCTGGGTGCCCTTTGCTGGCTGGCAGGCCTGGGAAACAAAAAGCCCAGGGACGAAAACAAATAAAAAGATCCGGGGTGCCCCCGGTGGCAATTTCCCACGGGAATCTTCAGCAAATCGTTACTTCCCCTCCAGTGCCCGGTATCGGTGGTGCACCCAAAGGCTCCCTTGTCAAAGGGAGCTGGCACGCCGGAGGCGTGACTGAGGGATTGCACAGCAGGCACTTTCCATAAGCACAAACCTATGTGGAAAGGTATGCACCCCATAGCTCCCTCCGGGAGGGAGCTGTCACCGCAGGTGACTGAGGGAGCCAGCGGGGGATAAGCTGACGGTTTGCTTTTAGGGTTGGTACTTGCTTGTGGCATCGATACCCCATACCGATTTTACCGGGGCCTTTCGTCTCATCGGCACGGGAACCCTGACACTCCCCGGAGAGGTACCACCCCTATCCTGGGAATTGACTATACGCCCGCTGGCTCCCTCCGTCTTGGGGCTGCGCCCCAAGCCACCTCCCTCCCGGAGGGAGGTATTGCGGCGTGCCGCCGCTGTCAATTCGTGCACAGTGCAGATGTTTTCGTCCTCCATTTTGCTCGGTAACGACACCGGGCGGGTCAGGGAAGTAACGATTACAGACCAGCCCGGTGCGAAATAGTCAGCGGCGACTCGCCGCCGGTTATGGTTTGTTTTCCTTGCCCAGTATCCGGTGGAGTTGGGCTACAAAGGCTTCCGGTGTGGGTTTTTGACCGCCGGGAGCCATTTTGTTCCAGAGTGGGTCTGCCTCTGGGGTGTGGTGGCTGTAAGCCTCGTCAATCACTTTCTGCATTTCAGCCAGCACCTGCTCCGGGGTGGTTCCGTTTTCCTTTGCAATCTTTTTGATGATTTTCTGAAAGTTTTTCATGGGTTTCCTCCATCTATAGGGTTTAATATTGTTCTTTAGAATTAGTATACACCCTTTAATTTGTCGAAATCTGGGGAATTTTGTCGAATGGAGGAAAAAAGGGAAGAGTCAAAGACTCTTCCCATCAGTCTGTCAAAGAACCCCCGGTTTTTGCCATGCAAAAACCGGGGGGTTGGCTATATAGGCGTTAA
>DVFK01000038.1 GCA_018713285.1 Candidatus Faecousia excrementigallinarum | reverse complement strand
GGGCTCGATTTTCTTTGTATAAGGACGCTTTCCCGGTTCTACCACCAGGACGGTTATGGTTTCTGTCATTGTCATATTCCTCCCAAATGGAAACGGGGTGCAGCATTACACTGCACCCCGCTGTTGTTTTTCCTGCTCCATCTGCCGGACCTTTCGGTAAAAGGTGCTGGGCTTCATGTTCAACCGTTTCATGGCCTCCACCGCTGTGATCCGTCCGCTTTTCCACATTGCGGTTATGGTCTCAAACTCCGGCCGCACAATGGGCTTGCGGCCTGTGTATACCCCGTTGGCTTTGGCAATGGCAATGCCCTCTGCCTGCCGCTGCAAAATGTACTCCCGCTCCAACTCGGCCACGGCGCCAAATACGGTGAGCATGAATTTTCCCGTGGGGGTGGTGGTATCAATCTGCTCCTTCCTGGAGACAAACTCCACCCCCTTGGCTGCCAGCTGCTCCACCAGCTCCAGCAGGTCCCGGGTATTTCGTGCAAACCGGCTGATGCTTTCTACAATCACCGTGTCTCCTTGCCGGACAAAGGAGAGCATCTGCTTCAACTGGGGCCTGTCTGTGTTCTTGCCGCTCATGCGGTCAATAAACACCTTCTCCACGCCCAGCTCCTGCATCAGTACCTCCTGCCGGGCGGTGTTCTGCTCCGGAGTGCTAATGCGGATATATCCCACCTGCATGGATAACCTCCTTCCCTGTAGAAATTCTCAATAGGGTCAACATTTTTTGTGGCACATGCCAAAAGGCTGAAATGGACCCTATTGGCACAGAGCTTCTGTATCCCATTAGGGTGTACCCTAGTGGGATGGTTGGGACTATTCCAAGCCATCTTTCCACCGCCAATAGGTGATCAGCGCTAGAGATACCCCTTGAATAAACAGTCCGGTCAGAACAGACAGGGGCGTTGTCATTTTGCCTTGGCGATCAGAACATCCGCCAGAACCACAATAGCCAGGGTTACAGTGAATCCAATCACAAACAGAATCATTTCATTCATGGGATTTGTTCGCCTCCTGTTTCGTTTTTCTTGTCTTGTTGCTTCCCCACAGCCAGATCACCCACATCCCGGGTGGGGACAGGTAGAGCCGCTTCATATACGGAAAAGCCCTTTGCTCCAAAGGGAGCCGCTTTTTCTTGCCCTTGCGATTACCCACAGTACAAATACTCCTCAATCTCCTCCGGGGTGACTCCATCGGCCAGCAGTGCGTCGATGTCCTCCGGATAAACGCCAAAGCAGCTGGCTACCGCTTTCAAGTCTCGGATGTAGGCTGGGTCCTCGATCTCATAGTCTCGGCTGGTGTAAGGTCGGGACAGTGGCTGATAGTCCGGCCAATCCAGAAATCCTGAGAACGCCGTATACAAGCCGCTGTCATCAAACTCGTCCCTGGATACCTTCCCCTGTGCGTTGATGGACAAAATCTCCCCGCTGTAAATCCGTACCCGCTCCATTTTTCCAAGACGCAGCTTCGTTCGGTTCAGCGCCTTCTGGAGGATCTCTTCCGTGCTGGCGTAGATGTAGATCCCCTGTTGGGGAAAATGGAAGATACACAGAGGGTTATTCCCCTTGACGAAAAACAGCTCGTCCTCTTGGCTGAGGGCGGTAATGGTGAAGGTTCCTTCCAGCTGCTCTGCCATGTTTTTCAGACTGCCAAAGTCCAGTTTCCCGGATTGCTCCAGAAGCTGCACTGCCACATAGCTGTCGGTCTCAATCTTGGTATTGGGAAGCTTCCGGGCTTTCCTAAGCAGCTTGTCGTTGTACAGAACGCCGTTATGAGCCAAAGCAAAGGCTCCCGTTTGCGTCCTACCCAGGAAGGGGTGGTTGTTCTCATTCCTCTTTTCCGAGCCCTGGGTGGTCATCCGGGTATGCCCCATAACCACCGTGGCTTCCAGAGGCACCCGGTACCACATCAGATGGGCAGGCAGCGGGCGTTTAAATACCTTGAGCCGGTTACCCACGTTGTAGCTGATGCCGGTGGCATCGGTGCCCCGGGCTTCACAAGCCGTGGCCAGGATGCTCAGCAGCCGGTTTCTCTGTTTCAGGGTCAGCTTGTGACCATAGTCCACAAATCCAAACAGACAGCACATTGTTTACACCTCCGCTTCCGCATGCACCGGCTCATTGACATAGAGCCGCCGTTCTTTCAGATACTGGATCAGCTCCGGCTGGGTACATCCGGAGACAAAGGTGGTCCAGGACATGTCCTGAATCTCCTGGTCGGTACAGAAAAGGGCAGTGTCGCAGATCCGGTCCAGGAGCTGCAGCACTGCCAGGAAAGTATTGTATTTCAGGGTGCCCCGGAACATCCGGAACTCAATGGTGGTGTATGGCAGAAGGTTGACACAGGTATAACGTTCCCGGTCTCCCTTGGCGTGGAGCAGAATGTCCTTGGGATGCTCCTTCAGCCCATACCGAGCGGCCCACTGGGCCAGCTGGCTGCGGGTGCGGCGGGAGAATTTCAGCATCTCCTCCCAGTGCTTTTCAAAGAAATAGAGAATCCGGGCGATGACCTCATCCTGTTCCTCCAGGGTGTTTCCAAAGGCGGTGCGGTTGATGTGGACATGGAGACCGCAGGTACCCGCCTGGTGGGAGCGGTAGCCCAGGCTTCTGGCCTTGTCCAAGACCTCTTTCCAGGGCATATGCTGGCAGTGGTAGTCCAGAGTCATGGGGTGGCTGACGATCTCAAAGCCCTCATCCAGGGAGCCGTCGTGCTTGCAGTAGGCCCGTTCCTCTCCGTCGTTCACCAGCTTGAGAATCTGCCGGGCATTGCTGTTGTCTTCGCCGGCACCGTCAATCTCCAGCTCTACCCCAAAGTACCGGCTGCCCTGACCGAAGAACTCCGGTTCCGGCTTATAGTAATAGTCATGGATTTCCCGAGTGCCGGTGTGGTTACAGTGGCAGGCGTAGCACCGGGGCTCATAGTCATCATCGTCATCGTAGTAGGCATCATCCTGAAGGATGACCCGGCCGCAGTCTTCACAGGTGGTGTAGTAGCGGTCAAAGCAGGACTGGCACAGGTGGGTATTTTCGTCGCCGGCGTTGCTGTCTGACCAGATGCGCTGACCGCACCGCTGGCAGCGGGTGGTTTCCGTGTGCAGGCAGGAACTGCACAGTAGCTGACCGTCAAACTCCGTCAGGGCTTCCGCCGGATGCAGGCTGCCGCAGGCGCTGCAGGGAACAAGATTTTTCAAGGGGATTACCTCCAAAACAAAGATAGCCCGGAGCAGAACGCTCCGGGCTTCA
>DVFK01000037.1 GCA_018713285.1 Candidatus Faecousia excrementigallinarum | reverse complement strand
AAGGCCGCACATTTTTGCCTGTTTGTCAAGTGCTTTTTCCAAATTATTATAAAAAAACTAGACCCCACATTTCTGTGAAGTCTAGTTCCTCTTAACTTAATGACATTGCCTTTGGCAAGGGGGGCTTTGGTGCGCCACCTCGATTTCCACCCGGTAACGTTACCGGGCACTGGAGGGGCAGTAACGATTTGTAGAAAATTACCGTGCGCATTGGCTGCAGGCACTGCCTGCCCAGAGGCCGTCGGGGTAGAGGCCCTGGTCGGTAAGGCCCTTGAGGGCTGCCACCACCATAGGCTTGTCCTCGGCATAGGTGACGCCATACCACCGGTCGCCGGTGGGCAGCACCTTCACCCGGACCGCCCCTTCCCGGAGGAGCTGGCCTACGGTCATGGGCAGATAAAATTCCGCCTTGGCGGGATTCTCCACCACCTCATTGCGGAGAAACTCCGGGAAACGCTGGGCAATTTCCTCCACGAAGCCCTGAGTGAAGCCCCACATATTCATGGAAACCGGGGTATCTCCCGGCACATCCTCCCAGGTCTTGCCGTCGTCCGCCGTAAAGTGAATGCCGCCGGCATACTTCTCAATCCGGGTGCGCTCCACAATGGAAGTGAGGTTGCCCTCCCCATCGGTCTGGCACACACCCCGGGCCACGGAGCCGTTGTCCGTCACGGTGTTGCCCAGACGATAGCCAATCATACAGAATTCATAAGGACGGCTGTCCTTGCTGGCCACCAGAAAATCATACAGCCGCTGGAATGCCTCCGGGCCGTAGTAGTCGTCGGCGTTAATGACACCGAAGGGGGCATCTCCAATCTGGTCCCGGGCACACAGCACCGCATGGCTGGTTCCCCAGGGCTTGGTACGCCCTTCCGGCACCGTAAAGCCCTCCGGAACCTTGTTAAGCTCCTGATAGGCATAGCGGATTTCCATGGGGCAGCGCTCCAGACGCTTCCCTACGGTTTCCATAAAATCCTTTTTAATCGCTTCTTTAATGATGATAACCGCAGTCTGAAAACCAGCTCTGTGTGCATCGTACAGAGAGTAGTCCAAAATGGCCTCTCCCTGGGTACCCACCGGGTCAATCTGCTTCAGTCCGCCGTAGCGGCTGCCCATTCCGGCAGCCAGAACCACCAATACAGGCTTGTTCATTGGTAAGACCTCCCAGTCTTTTCTTTATTTATTAAATTATGCCCAAAAGGGCAGAATTTCTCCACGCTATCCCAGTAAATCCGAAAGATTTACGGAAATTTCCTGTTTTTTCAGCTTTTCCCAGGAAAATTCTCCTGCCAGCTCCCGGGGGCTGACGGCTTCCTGCTTCGGAATAAGCCCAGCCTGCCAGGCCAGCCACCCCACCAGAGCCTCCGGCCTGTGGGTCAGCCGCAGCCGCCCCAGATCCAGGTCTTTGTCCCGTTTGCTCAGCCGCCGCCCATCCTGGGCAGTCAGCAGGGGCACATGGCCGTATTCCGGGTGGGCATAGCCCAGCAAATCCTGCAAGTACATCTGCCGGGGCGCAGAGCCCAGCAAATCCACCCCCCGCACCACCTGGGTCACCCCAAACTCCCCATCGTCCACGGTGACTGCCAGCTGGTAGACAAAAACCCCATCCGCCCGGCGTACCACAAAATCACCGCAGCCGGTGGAGAGGTTCTGAACATACTCCCCCTGGCACAAATCCGCCACCCGGTACTCCCGGTCCGGCACCAGAAGCCGCCAGGCAGGCTTCCGGTCAAAGGCCGCCCGTTCCCGGGCGGAAAGTCCCCGGCAGGTGCCGGGGTACACATAAGTACCGTCGCTTTGATGGGGGGCATTGACGCTGTGGAGCTGACTGCGGGTGCAGTAGCAGGGGTACAAAAGCCCCAGATCCTGCAATTTCTCAAAAGCCCGCTCATAGGCCGCCGTCCGCTGACTCTGGGGCGGGGTCTCTGCGTCCCAGGGAAGCCCCAGCCATTGTAAATCCTGCCGGAGCACCTCCCCCAGTTCCGGGCTGGTGCGCTGGGTGTCCAGATCCTCCATCCGCAGCAGGAGACTTCCTCCCCGGGATTTCACGGACAGCCAGGCAATCAGGGCAGCGAATACGTTTCCCAGATGCATCCGGCCGGAGGGGGTGGGGGCAAACCGTCCTACAGGAGCCGTCACAGCAGCTCCGCCAGCCGCAGTACCCACCAAAGCACCACCAGTACAATGCCGCCAGCCAGAAGGCAGTCGGCAATAATCAGACCCCGGTTCCCCTTTTGCTTCCTCTGGGGGACAGCTGCCGGTTCTTCCTGTTCCTCGCCGTAATCGTTGGCGAAATTCCGGTAGGTCACATTCTGAGGCGGGGCGGCAACCGTATCCTCCATCAGGGCCTGCAGCTCCGGGTCGTTCAATATATCATCCACATTCTGGCCATGGGAAGTCTCCCGGGGATCCTGCACAGGGGTAAAGACCTGGGTAGCCTGCTCCTGCAGAAGTTCCTGCTGAAGTCTGTCCAACTCCGCCTTGGTATCCTTAAACATGGCACATGCTCCTTTGCTCAGATATGATAACATAATTATACCTGAGGATTCTCAGGCTGTAAAGGCTTTTTTCTCTTTTCTTTTGGGGTCTTGTGAAATGGGCGAAAATCGTGTATAATAGAAAATACTTATCTTATCAAGAAGGAGGAAGTGCGCCTATGGCCATTGACCCGGAAGAATTGAAAAAGCGCAGGCTCCTGCGGGAAAAACGCAGGCAAGCCCAGCAGCGAAGGCGGCGGCAGCTCCTTCTTCGTCTGGGGCTGGCCCTGGTGGTGCTGGCGCTTGTGGCAGGGGGCATTTATCTGTGGAGCCTTCCCCAGGATGAACAGGAAACCCCCTCCCAGCAGGAGGCTACCCAAGCCACCCAGCCCACAGAACCCACCTCCCTGCCTCCCACCTCCGTGGTGCACATTGCAGCGGCAGGAGACCTGAACATTACCAGCGCCGTGGTCCAGGCCGGAGGGGATGCCCATGACTACACCAAGACTTTTCAGGATGTGGCCTGCCTGCTGGCGGACGCTGACCTGGCGGTGCTGAACTTTGAAGGACTGCTGGTGGGAGAACCCTACGGCTCCACCGGCTCCGCCCCCCAGGCTCTGGCGGAAGCCCTCCACAGCGCCGGCGTGGACCTGGTGCAGATGGCCAACTCCTACTCCATCAGCCAGGGTACCCTGGGGCTTGGCACCACCCTGCAAAACATCCGTGCCGCGGGCATGGAGCCCCTGGGCGCCTATGCCAGCAACGAGGAATACCAGCAGGCCAAGGGCTATACCATCTGCGAGGTGGAAGGCGTCCGGATTGCCTTTGTGGCCTTTACCAAGGGCATGAACTCCATGACCCTCCCCGCCGGCAGCGAAAACTGCGTGAACGTGCTCTATGAGGACTACGACAGCACCTACCAGGACATTGACCGGGAGAAAATCGCCGCCGTGATGACGGCGGTTCAGCAGGAGGAGCCGGACATCACCATCGCCATGCTCCACTGGGGCAGCGAGTACAACGACACCATCAGCCAGTCCCAGAAATCCATCAAAAAGCTGTTTCAGTCCTACGGGGTGGATGCCATCATCGGAACCCACTCCCACTATGTCCAGAAAATCGAGTATGACGAGACCGCCGGTACCCTGGTTGCCTACTCCCTGGGGGATTTCCTGGGAGATGCGGAACGCTCCGGCTCCGAATACTCCATCGTCCTGGATATAGAAATCACCAAGGACAATACAACCGGAGAGGCCAAAATCACCGGCTACTCCTACACCCCCATTTTCACCTTGAATCAGGCCGGCGTCCCCTTGCAGGTGGTGCGTCTGCCCCAAACCATCACCGCCTATGAAGCGGAGTATATCAACCGGGTCTCCAAGACCACCTACGAGGCCATGACCTACGCCCTGGAGCGGGTCCAGGCCCGGATTCTGGGAGAATAACATAAACCTCCGGATTGCTGTCATAGGGCAATCCGGAGGTTCTTATTTCCGTTCCAATCAGAATTATGGAGGATTCTTTCAAGAGAAATTCAGGAATCCAATTTTCCCCCGCAATATGGGCAGTACTCCATGCCAATCATTCCATTTATGGGTAGGGAAGTCTCACAGAATGGGCATTTCCAGAAAAT
>DVFK01000036.1 GCA_018713285.1 Candidatus Faecousia excrementigallinarum | reverse complement strand
TGGCTCGCAGTTGCCCCATTTTTTAATCATAACGGGGTCAAAAAGGGCCTGTTGCCCCATTATTAATCAAGAAAAACCGGGTCAGGCGAGGTCAAATCCTTCCAAAATCGGACAAAGGACAACAGACTTTTTGGAAAGGAAAAAGCCCGGAAAACCGCATGGTTCCGGGCTTTTTGAGCATTTTTGAATTGGTTTGTCGGGCCTGTTATCTCTTGGAGAACTGAGGCGCGCGACGAGCGGCTTTGAGACCGTACTTCTTTCTTTCCTTCATTCTGGGGTCGCGGGTCAGGAAGCCGGAGGCCTTCAGGGAGCCGCGGAACTCGGGGTTCAGGGTCAGCAGGGCACGGGAGATGCCGTGACGGATAGCGCCGGCCTGGCCGGAAACGCCGCCGCCAGCCACATTGACAACCACATCCACTCTGTCAACCATGCCGGTGGAAACCAGGGGCTGACGGACAATGAGCTTCAGGGTGTCCAGGCCAAAGTACTCGTCGATGTCGCGGCCATTGACAATGATGGAACCGGTGCCGTTCTCGTAAACACGAACACGGGCAACGGAGGACTTACGACGGCCGGTGCCGTAATGATACTTCTTCTTGCTCTCGTACATAATCGATTACCTCCAAATCAGTCCAGGGTCCAGGCTTCGGGCTTCTGGGCAGCGTGAGGATGCTCATTACCCTTGTACAGGTGCAGACGGGTCATGCTGGTACGGCCCAGAGAATTCTTGGGCAGCATGCCCTTGACAGCCAGCTCCATGGCGTAGTCAGACCGCTTCTCCATCATGATGCGAGCCTTGGTCTCCTTCAGACCGCCAATCCAGCCGGATACCCGGTAGTAGACCTTCTGCTCGGCCTTCTTGCCGGTGAGAATGGCCTTGTCGGTGTTGATGATGATGACGTAGTCACCGCAGTCAACATTGGGAGTAAAATCAACCTTGTGCTTGCCACGCAGCAGGTTAGCAGCGATGACAGCGGTACGGCCCAGGGGCTTGCCGGCGGCATCCAGAACATACCACTTGCGCTCCAGGGTCTCCTTCTTTGCTAAAGTAGTGGACATTATGCGTTCCTCCAATAGGTTAAAATATTTTGACAAATTCATGCGCAGGCATTACAATGTCTGCAAAACGCTTGATTTTTATATCACAGGATTGAAAAAATGTCAATTGGTTTTTGGCGGAAATTTATGAAACCAAATATAAACTCGAAAATACTCCTGAATCCTTTGATATACTCTCGTTTTCTCACTTGCTATTTTTCTATAAAAATTGGAGGAATTGTGCCTATGCAGAAGTTAGTTGGCCTTGTCCGCCGCTGTGTGGAAGATTATCATATGATTGAATCCGGGGATAAAATTGCCGTTGGCGTGTCCGGTGGCAAAGACTCCCTGGCGCTGCTGGTATTTCTGGCAGAGTTGAAAAAATACAACCATATTCCCTTTGAACTTGGGGCAATTACCATTGATATGGGATTGGGGATGGACTATTCAGGAATTGAGAAGCTGTGCCGGGAGCTGGATGTGCCTTTGCGGATTGTGAGAACGGAAATCGGTCCGATCATCTTTGATTACCGGAAAGAGAAGAATCCCTGCTCCATGTGTGCCAAAATGCGCAGGGGAGCGCTGAATCAGGCAATTCTGGATATGGGATACAATAAGCTGGCCCTGGGTCACCACTATGACGATGCGGTGGAGACTTTTGTGATGTCTCTGCTTTTTGAAGGACGTATCAGCTGCTTTCAGCCTGTGACGGAGTTGGACAGAACCGGAATCACCCAAATCCGGCCCATGCTATACATCCATGAGGTTACGATAGATAATTTTGCTGCCCGGGCAAACCTTCCGGTGCTGACAAACCGTTGTCCGGTGGATAAGCACACCAAACGGGAAGAGGTAAAGGAACTGGTATACAGCCTGTCCAAGACCTATCCGGACCTGAAAGAGCGGATTTTTGGTGCCATGCAGCGCTATCCGCTGCCGGCCTGGGAGCCTCAGGGAAGATACAAACGCCCCAAAGACCAGGTATGAAAAATTTTCCAATGGGACATACTGCCAATGAAGGAGGCGGTATGCCATGGTGAAAGGAATATCCAAGCAGGTGATTGTGGTCCAATCTCCGGACCCAAAGCTGTTTGAGCAGGCAATCTTTATTCTAAAGGAAGGTGCCATGGAGTCAGGCGGGGTGACTGACCAGCAGCTGCTCAGCGAAGCGAATCGGCTGATTCGCAGCGGCAGAGGGGAAAAGTTGGCAATCCGGCGGATTTACGGTCCCATTTGGGCCTGTGCAGGTGCATTGCTCACAGGCATTGCCTGGGTGATTTGCACCTTAATTTAGATTGCAGAAAGGGCTTCGGTGTGCTATAATTTCAGAAAATTACAGTTTCACAGATAGAAAGAGGTGCGAAAATGCACATTGGAAGCATAGAGATAGAAAATCCTCTGTTTTTGGGCCCCATGGCCGGGGTGACGGATTGGGCGTTTCGGACAGTCTGCGCTGAGCAGGGAGCAAACGTCACGGTAACAGAGATGGTTTCTTCCCGGGCGCTGGTGTATCGGGACAAAAAGAGCGCAGCCCTGCTGAAGAAAAACCCAGGTTCTGTTTGTGGTGCCCAGATTTTTGGAAATGACCCGGCAATTATGGCAGAGGCGGCCCAGCTGGCCCTGGAGATTTCCGGCTGTGATTTTCTGGACATTAACATGGGCTGCCCCATGCCCAAAATCGCCAATTCCGGTGATGGCTGCGGCCTTATGCGTACACCAGAGCTGGCAGGGGAGATTGTCCGTGCTGTGGCAGATGCAGTCAGCGTACCCGTAACAGTGAAATGCCGTCTGGGATGGGATAAAGGCAGTATCAATGTGCTGGATTTTACCCGGCGCATGGAGCAAAGCGGCGCAGCCCTGGTGACAGTCCATGGACGCACCCGTTCCATGCTGTATACCGGCGTGGCAGATTGGGACATGATACGAAAAGTCAAGGCGCAGCTGTCCATTCCTGTGATTGCCAACGGAGACATTGTGGATGCAGCCTCGGCTGTGAAATGCAGGAATTGGACCGGTGCTGACGGCCTGATGATTGGCAGAGCTGCGTTTGGTGACCCCTGGATATTTGCCCAGGTTCGGGCGGCCCTTTCTGGAGCTCCCGTGCCGGAACGGCCACCTCTGCATGAGCGGGTGGAAACAGCCCTGAAGCAGTTCCGACTCGCCTACGAGGACAAGGGGGAGCATATCGCCTGTCTGGAGGCAAGAAAGCACTTTGCCTGGTACCTGCGGGGTGTTGCCCACAGTAATTTCTACAAAGCGCAGATTTCCAATATTTCCAAAATGGAGGATATTGAAAACATTGCCAGAGGAATCCAGCGGGATCTCCAATAATTGTATTGTATGATTGTTTCCGCCGTTTCACATGATAACCGGGAGGTGATTTGTGTGAAGCGGCGGATTTTATTGTTATTCCTGATTTTTCTGCTTCCGGTACAGCCGGCTGCGGCGGAGCCTATCCGGTGGGTAGACTTTTCTGTTCCCTATGAATCCCTGAAATATGCTCTGGATATGGATATCGCCACTGCGGAACAGGAGCCGCATTTGGGATGGATTCAAACCCTTGCCATAGCGGGTTGCCGCACAGGAGGTAAGTGTGGGTTGAATTCCGTAAAACAAGCGGTAAGGGATTTGCGGACAGGGAAAGCTCCGGAGGAGCTGCTGGGAACGTTGTATAAGTATTATGATTATTATTACCAGGCTTACACAGCGGTTTTGGGCGGCCTTGTGGGGCACTATGGGATTTTGTACGATGGGCAATGGAAGCAAACCTATGGTCTGAAAGCCTTTTCTCCCATTGCTGCCGGCTATGGGTACAGCCACTGCTCGGATTTCGGAAACAGCCGCACCTATGGCTTTGCCAGAAAACATTTGGGCAATGACCTGATGGGCAGCCTGGGAACCCCTATTGTAGCCGTAGAAGGCGGTGTGGTGGAGGCTCTGGGCTGGAACCAATACGGAGGCTGGCGGGTGGGGATTCGTTCCTTTGATGGAAAACGGTACTATTACTATGCCCACCTGCAAAAGGACCATCCCTTTGCGGAAAACCTGAAAGAGGGGGATATGGTCCAGGCCGGGGATTTGATTGGCTTTATGGGAAGAACCGGCTACTCCCAAAAGGAAAATGTAAACAACATTGAAACGGTACACCTTCATTTCGGTATGCAGTTGATTTTTGATGAGAGTCAGAAGGAGTGCAATTCCGAAATCTGGGTAAATGTATACCCTTTGGTGCGCTTGCTTTCTGAACACCGCTCCAGTCTGAGAAAAACGGAGGAAGGCTGGCAACGAGTATATCCTTATAAGGATTTGGATTCCGAGAGCCTGGATTTTTATCTTGGAAAAGGCCCAAAAAGTATTTGACAAAATGCGACCTTTGTGGTACAATCACCCGGATAAAAATGTTAGGGGGAACGAAGCATGATGAACACCAAGATGAGGCTGAAAAGCGTTGGTTGTTCTATCCATCCTTCTTCTTTTTCCAATTCCGCTATGGAATTATTGTTTCCTTTTTTCAATTCTTCATATGTTGTATTTCCCGGCTTTTGTGATGTGCATGTACATCTCAGAGAGCCGGGATTTTCATACAAGGAAACAATCAAAACCGGAACGGCGGCTTGTGCAAGAGGCGGGTACACCAGTGTATGCGCCATGGCCAACCTGAAGCCGGTGCCGGATAACCTGGAAAATCTGAAGGTACAGAAGCAGCTGATTGAAGATACGGCGTCCATTCATGTTTATCCTTACGGAGCGATTACCGTAGGGGAGCAGGGGGAAGTTCTGGCGGACTTGCAGGAGATGGCTCCGTGTGTTGCCGGATTTTCCGACGACGGACGGGGCGTCCAAAGCCGGGAAATGATGAAGCAGGCTATGGAGACTGCCAAAAGCCTGGGCAAAGTGATTGTAGCTCACTGTGAGGTAAATGACCTGCTGAAAGGCGGTTACATCCATGATGGAGCCTACTGTGCAGCCCATGGTCATAAGGGTATTTGCAGCGCCAGCGAATATGAGCAGATCGCAAGAGATCTGGAGCTGGTGGCAGAAACTGGCTGCGCTTATCATGTTTGCCACATTTCCACAAAGGAAAGCGTGGACCTGATTCGCAAGGCCAAAAAGCAGGGCTTGGATGTGACCTGCGAAACTGCCCCGCACTATCTGGTGATGGATGACAGCTTCCTGCAGGAGGATGGCCGGTTCAAAATGAATCCGCCCCTGCGCAGCCCGGAAGACCGGATGGCGCTGGTGGAAGGCTTGCTGGACGGCACCATTGATATGATTGCCACAGACCACGCTCCCCACAGCCGGGAGGAAAAGAGCAAGGGCCTGGCAGGCAGCGCTTTTGGCGTGGTGGGCATCGAAACCGCATTTCCGGTGATGTATACCCATTTTGTAAAAACCGGGAAGCTTACATTGGAGCGGCTGATAGGGTTGATTTCGGAAAATCCCCGGAAGCGGTTTGGGTTGCCCCTGGGCGATGATTTTACCGTGTGGGATTTGGATGAGGAATTTACGGTGGATCCGGAGCAGTTCCTCTCCATGGGCAGAGCTACCCCCTTTGCCGGCTGGAAGCTGAACGGCACTTGTGTGCTGACGGTTTGCCAGGGCAAGGTTGTATACAGCAGATAATTCAGGAGGTAAGTATTATGGCAAAAAGAACGGACATCAAGAAAATTTTGATTATTGGCTCCGGCCCCATTGTGATTGGACAGGCTGCGGAGTTTGACTATGCAGGCACCCAGGCCTGCCTGGCTTTGAAGGAGGAGGGCTACGAGGTTGTCCTGTGCAACTCCAACCCTGCCACCATTATGACCGACACCACCATCGCAGATAAGGTTTACATGGAGCCTCTGACTCTGGAGTACATTGCCAAGATCCTCCGTTATGAGCGGCCGGATGCCATTGTCCCCGGCATCGGCGGACAGACCGGCCTGAACCTGGCTATGCAGCTGGAAAAGAAGGGCGTTCTGAAGGAGTGCGGCGTGGAGCTTCTGGGCACCAGCAGCACCTCCATTGAGCGGGCTGAGGACCGGGAGCTGTTCAAGGAGCTGTGCCAGTCCATTGGCGAGCCCACCATCCCCTCCGAGATTACCTACAACCTGGAGGAGGCCAAGGCCGCTGCTCTGCGGATTGGCTATCCTGTGGTTCTGCGTCCCGCCTTTACCCTGGGCGGCACCGGCGGCGGCTTTGCCAACAACGAAGAAGAGCTGATTGAAATCGGCATGAACGCCTTTAAGCTGTCTCCTGTGCACCAGGTTCTGATTGAAAAGAGCGTCAAGGGTTATAAGGAAATCGAATTTGAGGTCATGCGTGACTCCAATGACCATGCCATCACCATCTGCGGCATGGAGAACATCGACCCGGTGGGTGTTCACACCGGCGACTCCATTGTGGTGGCCCCCATTATGACCCTCAGCGACCACGACCTGAAGATGCTCAACGACAGCGCCATCAAGATTATCCGGGAGCTGAAGATTGAAGGCGGCTGCAATGTGCAGTTTGCCCTGAACCCCAACAGCAGCGAGTATTACCTCATCGAGGTCAACCCCAGAGTGTCCCGTTCCTCTGCATTGGCTTCCAAGGCCAGCGGCTATCCCATCGCCCGGGTAACCGCCAAGATTGCAGTGGGTATGGCTCTGGAGGATATCAAGATTGCCAATACCAACGCCGCTTTCGAGCCCTCTTTGGACTATGTGGTGGCAAAGCTCCCCAGATTCCCCTTCGATAAGTTTGCTACCGCCAAGAACACCTTGGGCACCCAGATGAAGGCTACCGGCGAGGTGATGGGCATCGGCTCCAACCTGGAGGAGTGTTTGCTTAAGTCCGTCCGCTCTCTGGAAATCGGCGCTTGCCACTTCCATCTGCCCAAGTTCGACAGCTTCTCCACCCAGGAGCTGCTGGACTACATCACGGAGTTCAAGGATGACAACATCTTCGCCATCACCGAGCTGCTGCGCCGGGATGTTCCGGTGGCCAAGCTCCACGAGATTACCCAGATTACTGCCTACTTCCTGGAGGCTCTGGACCGGATTGTGGCCATGGAGCGGAAGCTCTCCGGCAATGTAGGAAGCGTGGAAGTGCTGAAAGAAGCCAAGACCATGGGCTTCGGCGACAAGTTCATCGCAAAGCTCTGGGGCTGGAAGGAGCTGGAGGTTTACAACCTGCGGAAAGAAAAGAAGATGTTCCCGGTGTACCGGATGGTGGACACCTGCCACACCGGCGCCTACATTCCTTACTTCTACTCCTCCTACACCGGCGACAATGCCTCCCGCCTGACGGAAAAGAAGAAGATCGTGGTGCTGGGCGCTGGCCCCATCCGCATCGGTCAGGGTGTGGAATTTGACTACTCCACCGTCCATGCGGTTACCACCATCAAGAACTCCGGCTATGAGGCCATTATCATCAACAACAACCCGGAAACGGTTTCCACCGACTACACCACGGCAGATAAGCTGTACTTTGAGCCCCTGACTCCGGAAGATGTGATGAACATCATTGAGTTTGAGAAGCCGGAAGGCGTGATTGCCTCTCTGGGCGGTCAGACTGCCATCAACCTGGCTCAGCCTCTCATGGACCGGGGCGTGAAGATTATCGGTACCGACTGCCAGGCCATTGAGCGGGCAGAGAACCGGGACAGCTTCGAGAAGATTCTGAAGGATCTGAACATTCCCCAGCCCAAGGGCCACGCCGTTACCAAGATTGAAGACGGCATTGCCGCCGCCAACGAGATTGGCTATCCGGTGCTGGTGCGCCCCAGCTTTGTTCTGGGTGGCCGTGCCATGCAGATTGTTGCCAACGAGGAGCAGCTGCGTCACTACCTGAAGACCGCCGTGGAAATCGACGAGGACAAGCCTGTTCTGGTGGATAAGTACATTGAGGGCAGAGAGGTGGAGGTTGACGCTATCTGCGACGGTATCAATGTGTTTGTGCCCGGCATCATGGAGCTGGTGGAACGTACCGGCGTTCACAGCGGCGACTCCATCAGCGTGTACCCCTCCTTCAGTATCTCCAATAAGGTGAAGGGGATTATCCTCCAGTACGCCAAGAAACTGGGCCTGGGCATTGGCATCATCGGCCTTTACAACATCCAGTTCATTGTGGACAAGGAAGACAATGTGTTCATCATTGAGGTGAATCCCCGCTCTTCCCGTACCGTGCCCTTCCTGAGCAAGGCTACCGGCTACTCCCTGGCAGATATTGCCACGGAAGTGATTATGGGCAAGTCCCTGAAGGAGCAGGGTATCTTTGACATCTACCCGGAGGAGAGAAAGCGCTGGTATGTAAAGGTGCCTGTGTTCTCCTTCAATAAGATTCGCGGTCTGGATGCCTACCTGTCCCCGGAGATGAAGTCCACCGGTGAGGCCATCGGCTATGACGACAAGATGAACCGCGCCCTGTATAAGGCACTTCAGGCCTCCGGTATGCACCTGCAGAATTACGGCACCGTCTTTGCTACCATTGCAGACAAGGACAAGGAGGAGGCTCTGCCCCTGATTCGCCGGTTCTATAACCTGGGCTTCAACATTGAAGCAACCGTGGGCACTGCCAACTTCCTGAAGAAGAACGGCATCCGTACCCGTGCTCTGGGCAAGATCAGCGAGGGCAACGAACAGATTCCTGAGGCTCTGCGCCAGGGACACATCGCCTATGTCATCAACACCAAGGAGCCCGGCTCTGAGGGATCCGACAATGACGGCCACGCAATCCGTAGAATCGCCACGGAGAACAATGTGACGATTTTCACCGCTCTGGATACGGTTCGGGTGCTGCTGGATGTTCTGGAGGAGACCACTCTGACCATTTCCACCATTGACGCCTGATTAAAGTCTATCCCGGAAGAAAAACTCTTCCGGGATAGAAAAGCATGAAAGGAGCACAAATGAAGCAGGGATTCTTTGAAATTACGGAAAATATACCCCTTACGGAAAATGTTTATAAAATGGTGCTGCGGGGAGATGTTTCTGCCATTACTGCCCCGGGACAGTTTGTAAATATCCTGCTGGACGGCCTGTATCTCCGCCGGCCCATCTCCGTATGCGATGTGTCCGGGGATTGTTTGACCATTATTTACAAAGTAGTAGGGAAGGGAACTGCCAAGCTTTCCCAAATGCAAAGCGGCAGCCTTGACCTGCTTACCGGCCTGGGCAATGGCTATGACCTGTCCTGCGCAGGAGACCGCCCGGTGCTGCTGGGAGGCGGTGTGGGTGTCCCCCCCATGTATCTGTTGGCAAAAAGACTTTTGGCGGAGGGAAAGCAGGTGAAGGTGATTCTGGGCTTCAACACCCAGAAGGAAGTCTTTTATGAAAAGGAATTCCGGGAGCTGGGGGCTCAGGTGACAGTGACCACAGTAGACGGAAGCTACGGCACCCAGGGCTTTGTCACCGATGTGCTGAAGGATATGGACTATACATATTTTTACACCTGCGGCCCTGAGCCTATGCTGAAGGCCGTATACCGGGCAAGTAACACCTCTGGTCAGATGAGCTTTGAGAAGCGTATGGGCTGCGGTTTTGGCGCCTGCATGGGCTGCTCCTGCAAGACCATTACCGGCTACAAGCGGATTTGTAAGGAAGGCCCCGTGATGCGGAAGGAGGAGATTCTGTGGGAAAGCTGAGTGTGAATCTGTGTGGGATTCCCCTGGATAATCCCGTCATTCCCGCCAGCGGAACCTTCGGGTTCGGCTATGAGTATGCGGAACTGTATGATATCAACTGCCTGGGAACCTTCTCCTTTAAGGGTACCACCCGGGAAGCCCGGTTTGGCAATCCCACGCCCCGGATTGCGGAGTGTACTGCCGGTTTAATCAATGCGGTGGGTCTGCAGAATCCCGGCGTGGAGCAGGTAATTGCCCGGGAACTGCCGAAGCTGAAAGATTGTTTCCACAAGCCCGTGATGGCCAATGTGAGCGGTTTTTCCGTGGAGGACTACGCCTATACCTGCCGCCTGCTGGACCAGCAGGCGCAGGTGGGTTGGCTGGAAGTGAATGTCAGCTGCCCCAATGTCCATGGGGGCGGTATGAGCTTCGGCACAGACCCCAAGGCGGCTGCTGAGGTAACCGCTGCGGTAAAGCAGGTTACCACCAAGCCGGTGATTGTAAAACTCTCTCCCAATGTGACAGACATTGTATCCATTGCCAAGGCTTGTGAGGATGCAGGCGCTGACGGTATCAGTCTGATTAACACCATGCTGGGTATGCGGATTGATTTGCGCAGCCGCAAGCCCATCATCGCCAATACCATGGGCGGCTTTTCTGGCCCCGCCATCTTCCCGGTGGCTGTGCGGATGGTTTACCAGGTAGCCAAGGCGGTAAAGGTGCCGGTGATTGGTATGGGCGGCGTGTCCTCTGCCGAGGATGTGCTGGAGATGATGCTGGCCGGTGCCACGGCAGTGGAAGTGGGTGCTGCCAATCTGGTGAACCCCTATGCCTGCCGGGACATTATCCGGGATCTGCCCGAAACCATGGAGCGTTATGGAATTGAAAATCTTTGTGATATTATTGGAGGCGTAAAATAATGGGTAAAGATGTAATTGTAGCTTGCGATTTTGCCAGTGCAGAGCAGGTGTTCTCCTTCCTGGACAAGTTCACGGAGAAGAAGCCCTTTGTGAAAATCGGCATGGAGCTTTTCTATGCAGAGGGACCGGAAATTGTCAGGCAGATTAAGGCCAGAGGCCATAAGATTTTCCTTGACCTGAAGCTCCATGACATTCCCAACACCGTAAAGAAGGCTATGGCTGTCCTGTCCAACCTGGACGTGGACATCTGCAACCTCCATGCCGCCGGCACCACCGCCATGATGCAGGCTGCTCTGGAGGGCCTGACCCGTCCGGACGGTACCCGTCCTCTGCTGATTGCCGTAACCCAGCTGACCTCCACTGACCAGGAGAGCATGGAGCGGGATCTGCTGATTCATGAGCCCATCGACCAGGTGGTTATGCACTACGCCAAGACCGCTAAGAATGCCGGTCTGGATGGTATCGTTTGCTCTCCTCTGGAGGCCGGAAAGGTGCACGAGGTTTGTGGCAAGGAATTCCTGACCGTTACCCCCGGCGTTCGGTTTGCCGACGGTGAGGCAGGGGACCAGAAGCGGATTATGACCCCTGCCCAGGCCAAGGAGATTGGCTCTGACTACATTGTGGTAGGCCGTCCCATCACCGCTGCTGCTGACCCTGTTGCTGCTTACAACCGCTGCGTTGCGGAATTTTGCGACTAAAGAAAAGGAGAAATTCACCATGGAAAAGCTGATTGCAAAGGATTTACTTTCCATTCAGGCGGTATTCTTCCGCCCGGAGGAGCCCTTTACCTGGGCCAGCGGCATCAAAAGCCCGGTTTACACCGATAACCGCCTGACCCTCACCGCACCCGAAGTGCGTACCCATGTGGAAGAGGGCCTGGCTGAGCTGATTCGGCAGAACTACCCGGACGTGGAAGTCCTGATGGGTACCTCCACCGCCGGTATCGCCCACGCAGCCATTGTGGGACACATTATGAACCTGCCTATGGGCTATGTCCGCAGCGGCAGCAAGGACCACGGCCGTCAGAACCAAATTGAAGGTAAGCTCCTGCCCGGTCAGAAGGTGGTTGTGGTGGAGGATCTGATTTCCACCGGCGGCTCCTGCATTGAGGTGGTGAACGTCCTCCGGGAGGCCGGCGCTGAGGTTCTGGGCATCGTGTCCATCTTCACCTACGGTATGCAGAAGGGCCTGGACCGTCTGGCTGCCGCCAATGTGAAGAATGTTTCTCTGACCAATTTCGATGTGATTGCCCAGGTGGCTGCCGACGAAGGATACATCCGTCCCGAGGATGTGAAGCGGCTGATCGCCTTCCGGAACAACCCCTCCGATGAAAGCTGGATTGGGGAGCAGAAAGCATGAGAAGTCTGATTGATATTACGGATTTTTCCGTGGAAGAGCTGGACGGCCTGCTTCACACCGCCTGCGACATTATTGAAAACCCTGCCAAGTACGCTGAAAGCTGCCGTGGTAAAAAGCTTGCTACCTTGTTCTTTGAGCCCTCTACCCGCACTCGGCTGAGCTTCGAGGCAGCTATGCTGGAGCTGGGCGGAAGCGTTCTTGGCTTCAGTCAGGCCAGTTCCTCCTCCGCCAGCAAGGGCGAGAGCATGGCTGACACCGCCAAAATCGTCTCCTGCTATGCTGACATTATGGCCATTCGTCATCCTCTGGAGGGTGCTCCCTATGTGGCAGCCAGAAATGCCTCTGTGCCGGTGATCAATGCCGGTGACGGCGGACACTGCCATCCCACCCAGACTTTGGCTGACCTTCTGACCATCTACCGGGAGGAGGGACGGCTGAACAATCTGACCATCGGCTGCTGCGGCGACTTGAAGTACGGCAGAACCGTCCATTCTCTGCTGGCTGCGCTTTCCCGCTATGAGAACATCAAGGTTGTGCTCATTTCTCCGGAGGAACTGCGTCTTCCCGGATATGTGAAATATGAGGTTCTGGACGGGAAGGGGATGGCCTATGAGGAGACCACCTCTTTGGAGGAGGCCATTCCCCAGTTGGACGTGCTGTATATGACCAGAATCCAGCGGGAACGGTTTGACAGTCTGGAGACCTATGAGCGGCTGAAGGACTCCTATATCCTGACCGCTGAGAAGATGCAGGCAGCCAAGCCCACCATGCGGGTGCTGCACCCCCTGCCTCGGGTCAATGAAATCAGCGTCAAGGTGGACGCTGATCCCAGAGCAGCTTACTTCCGCCAGGCTCTGAACGGTAAATACATGCGTATGGCTCTGATTCTCAAGCTTTTGGATGAGGCGAAGAAGGGTGTCCAGATGCCGGAACCGGAGGATGTGCTGGTAGACCGGCTGCACTGTGACAACCCCAGATGTATCTGCACCACAGAGCAGGAGCTGGAGCATATGTTCAAGTGCGTGGACAAGGAACGCCGTATCTATCGCTGCATCTACTGCGAGGCGAAGAAGACTCTGGAAGATTGAGGACATTCTCATAATCTTCACCAAAAACCGACAGGTTTTTACGGGAGAAGGTGGTGAAAAAAGAGAAAGCCTCAAGCCGCATTTACGCCGTCTTGACATGATTTTTGCGGCATGTTAAAATCGAGAAGGAAAGTAAATAGCGTTCTTTGCGACTGACGGAATCAGTGGGTAACCACAGGGGAACAAAGAATGTAGAAAAAGCCGACCGTCTGGGCGCATTTAACCGCTATAGGTTAAGTGCGCCCTTTTGGATTCTATAAAGGGTCTCGGCCGTTTATAGAAAATGACTTATGGAGGTGTCTCATGAAAAAAGTAGGAATCGTCATGGGAAGCGACAGCGATCTGCCTATCGTTCAGAAGGCTGTGGATACGCTGAAGAGCCTGGATATCCCTTATGAGGTTCACATCTACTCTGCCCACAGAACACCTGTGGAAGCCAGAGATTTTGCGGTGAATGCCAGAGCCAACGGCTTTGGTGCAATCATTGCAGCCGCAGGCATGGCAGCCCATCTTGCCGGCGCCATTGCAGCCAATACTACATTACCGGTTATCGGAATCCCTTGCAAGGGACCCGTTTTAGACGGCATTGATGCCCTTTTATCAACAGTCCAGATGCCCTCCGGCATACCTGTTGCTACTGTTGCCATTAACGGAGCTGTCAATGCCGCTTTGCTTTGCGCTCAGATTCTGGGCGTATCCGAGCCTTCCGTTGCCGAAAAGCTGGATGCAAAACGGGCTGCCGATGCAGCAAAGGTTCTGGCAAAAGACCGGGAACTGGCACAAAATCTGTAAAACTTTTCAATCAAAAGGAGAAAAACATCATGGAAAAGAAACTTGTTTACACCGGAAAGACCAAGAATGTTTACGCACTGGACAACGGCAACTACCTGCTGAAGTTCAAGGACGACTGCACCGGTAAGGACGGCGTATTTGACCCCGGTGAAAACTCTGTTGGCTTGACCATTGACGGCGTGGGTGATGTGAATCTGCGTATGTCCGTTTACTTCTTTGAGAAGATCAATGCTGCCGGTATCAAGACCCACTATGTAAGTGCTAACCTGGACGACACCACTATGGAAGTGCTGCCTGCCAAGGTGTTTGGTAAGGGCCTGGAGGTTATCTGCCGTCACAAGGCTGTGGGCAGCTTCTTCCGCCGTTACTCTGACTACATTGAAGAGGGCGCAGATCTTCCCGAGTATGTGGAAATGACCTTCAAGAACGATGCCAAGGGCGATCCCCTGGTGACTAAGGAAGGCCTGATTGCTCTGGGTGTTATGTCCAGCCAGCAGTATGACGACATGGTGGCTATGACCCAGAAGATTACCCGGATTGTTGCCGACGACCTGAAGGAGAAGGGCCTGGTGCTGTACGATATCAAGTTCGAGTTCGGCTACGATGCCGATGGCAAGGTAATGCTCATCGACGAGATTGCTTCCGGCAATATGCGTGTTTACAAGGATGGTCAGTACATCGACCCCATGACCCTTTCCAAGCTGTTCTTCGCTTGATCGCGCACCTGTAAAGGAGGCACATTATGGGTGGCTTTTTTGGAGCCGTTGCACGCCGGGATGTGGTACTGGATGTGTTTTTCGGCGTAGACTACCACTCCCATCTGGGAAACCGCAGAGCGGGCATGGTGGTGTACGACGGGAACAGCGGCTATCAAAGACAGATTCACAGTATCGAAAATACACCTTTCCGTACCAAGTTTGAGGTGGATTTGCACAAGTTCTCCGGCCATAGCGGAATTGGCTGTATCAGCGACACGGACCCACAACCTTTGCTGGTGCGTTCCCATCTGGGATTGTTCGCCATTTCTACTGTGGGAATTATCAATAACGCGGATGCCCTGGTGGAGAAATACTTCTCCGACCATGGGCACCAATTCATGGCCATGTCCTCCGGCGCTGTCAACGCAACGGAACTGACAGCGGCCCTGATCAATGAGAAAGAAACCCTTATTGATGGAATTCATCATGCACAGCAGGTGATTGACGGGTCTGTGACCATTTTGATTTTGCAGGAGAACCGTATCATCGCGGCCCGGGATCGACTGGGACGGCTGCCTGTGCTGGTTGGTAAGGGCGAAGATGGCTGCTGTGTGTCCTTTGAGTCTTTTGCCTACAGCAAGCTGGGCTACGCTGACCATTATGAGCTGGGACCGGGAGAGATTGTTTCGGTGACGGCTGATGGTGTGGAGCAGCTCAGCCCTCCCGGCAAGGACATGAAGATCTGCGCCTTTTTGTGGACTTACTACGGTTACCCCAATTCCAACTATGAGGGCAGAAATGTGGAGGTCATGCGCTACCGCAACGGTGAAATCATGGCCCAGAAGGAAATGGCCCGGGGCACTTTGCCGGATGTGGATTACGTCGCCGGTGTGCCGGATTCCGGCCTGCCTCATGCCATTGGTTATGCCAATTTCTGCCACAAGCCCTTTGCGAGACCTTTCGTGAAGTATACCCCCACCTGGCCTCGCTCCTTTACTCCTGCCAACCAGGCGGTGCGGAATCAGGTGGCGAAAATGAAGCAGATCCCCGTTCCTGAGCTGATTGAAGGAAAGAAACTGCTGTTTGTGGATGACTCCATTGTCCGGGGAACCCAGCTGCGGGAGACGGTGGACTTCCTGTATGAAAGCGGTGCCAAGGAAGTGCATATGCGCTCTGCCTGCCCGCCCGTGCTGTTCAACTGTAAGTATTTGAACTTCTCCCGAAGCAACTCGGTCATGGAGCTGATTGCCAGAAAGACCATGTACGAGCTGGAAGGGGAGGAGGCGGACAAGCATATCGACGAATATGTGGAGTCCACCACCGAAAGAGGCCAGTGCCTGGCCAAAGCCATCTGCAAAAAGCTGGGCTTTGACTCTCTGGGCTACCAGTCCCTGGATGGACTGCTGGAGTCTATCGGTATTGACAAGGAAAAAATCTGTACTTATTGCTGGAACGGCAAAGAATAATGATTAAAGGAGCTTAACCTGCCATGGAGAAAAGTTATTCCGAGAGCTACGCTGCCGCCGGTGTGGACATCACTGCCGGCTACAAGTCCGTAGAACTGATGAAGAAGCATATTAAGCGCACCAGAAACGAGGGCTGCCTGGACGATGTGGGAGGCTTCGGCGGCTGCTTTGGCCTGAATCTGGAAGGCATTTCTCAGCCGGTGCTGGTATCCGGCACCGACGGGGTGGGAACAAAGCTGAAGATTGCCATGCTTCTTAACAAGCATGACACCATTGGCATCGACTGTGTTGCCATGTGCGTCAATGATATCATCTGCTGTGGTGCCAAGCCTCTGTTCTTCCTGGATTATATTGCCTGCGGCAAGAATATTCCTGAGAAGATTGCCGACATTGTGGGCGGTGTTGCAGAAGGCTGTGTCCGTGCCGGCTGCGCCCTGATTGGCGGCGAGACGGCAGAACACCCGGGCATGATGGCAGAGGACGACTACGACCTGGCCGGCTACTGCACCGGTGTGGTGGATAAGTCCAAAATCATTGACAACAACACCATGAAAGCCGGGGATGTGGTGATTGCCCTGGCTTCCACCGGTGTCCATTCCAACGGCTTCTCCCTGGTTCGGAAGGTCTTCGACATTGAAAATGCCGACCTGACCACCCCCAGAGAGGAACTGGAGGGCAAATCCCTGGGCGAGGCTCTCCTGGAGCCTACCCGCATCTATGTCAAGAGCGTTCTGGCTCTTCTGGAAAAGGTACAGGTGAAGGGTATTTCCCACATCACCGGCGGCGGCTTCTACGAGAACATCCCCAGAAGCATCCCTGACGGCCTGGGTGCCCGGATTGACCGGAGCAAGGTCAAGGTCCTGCCTATCTTCCAGATGATTGCCAAGACCGGTAATATCCCCCAGCGGGATATGTTCAATACCTTCAATATGGGCGTGGGCATGAGCATCGTGGTAGCCAAGGACGATGTGGAAACCGCTCTGAACATTTTGAAGGACTGGGGCGAGGACGCCTATGTGATTGGCGAAATCGAAGAATCCCAGGATAAGATTACCATTTGCGATTAAAGAGGTGCGCACCATGAATCCGGCCAGAATTGCCGTGCTGGTTTCCGGCGGCGGCACCAACTTGCAGGCATTGATTGATGCCCAGAAAAGCGGGATTCTCCACAGCGGCACCATTGCGGTGGTGATTTCCAACAATCCCAATGCCTTTGCCCTGGAAAGGGCAAGGCAAAACGGGATTGCATCGGAGATTGTCAGCAAGAAAGCCCTGGGCAGTCAGGCGGCTTTTGAGGATAGTCTGAAAGCAGTCCTGAAAGCCTATGACATTGACCTGATTGTTCTTGCGGGCTTTATGTGCATCCTGAGTGAGAATTTTACCAGATGCTATGAAAAGAGAATTATCAATGTGCATCCGTCTCTGATTCCCTCCTTCTGCGGTGAGGGCTTCTACGGGCTGCGTGTTCACCAGGCGGCTTTGGATTATGGCGTAAAGGTAACCGGGGCGACGGTGCACTTTGTGAATGAAATTCCCGACGGCGGTGAGATTATCCTGCAAAAGGCTGTGGAGATTCAGCCGGGGGACACTCCGGAAGTGCTGCAGCGCAGGGTGATGGAACAGGCGGAGTGGATTCTCCTGCCCCAGGCTGTGGAGCTGGTTTCCAGCCAGATTTGTAAGGAATAACACAGATAGCTTAGGAGGAATGGTCATGAATGTTTATGAAGTGAAAACCATGAAGGAGCGCCTGGAGGGCAATTCCTATCCCGGCCGGGGTATTGTTGTGGGCAAGTCTGCCGATGGCACCAAGGCTTGTGCCGCCTACTTCATCATGGGCAGAAGTTCCAACAGCCGGAACCGTGTCTTTACCGTAAAGAACGGCGAGGTGTTTACCGAGCCTTTTGATGCCTCCAAGGTAGAGGATCCCAGCCTGATTATCTACGCTGCTGTCCGTCAGTATGAAAATAACCTGATTGTCACCAACGGCAATCAGACAGATACCATTTACGAGGGGCTTGCTGCCGGAAAGAGCTTTTCTCAGGCGCTGACTGCCCGGGAATTTGAGCCGGATGCCCCCAATCTCACCCCCAGAATCAGCGGTATGCTTACCTTTGACCAGGGGGATTTTACTTATGAAATGAGCATTCTGAAAAGCACCGATGCAGAAGGCACCGGCTGCAACCGCTTCACCTATTCCTATGTGCCTATGAACGGCGTGGGACATTTCCTCCATACCTATGTATGCGACGGCAATCCCATCCCCACCTTCCAGGGCGAGCCGGAGCGAGTAGCCATCCCCAATGATATGGAGAGCTTTGCCCGGGAGATTTGGGAGTCCCTGGACGAGAACAACAAGATTTCCCTGTATGTGCGCTACATTGACCTGGCAACCGGGAACGTGGAAGAGAAGCTCATCAACAAAAATGTGTAAGGAGTGGTGGATGTGGAAAAGTTTGAACTGAAATACGGCTGTAACCCCAACCAGAAGCCTGCCCAGATTTATATGCATGATGGCAGTCAGCTGCCTATTGAAATTCTCTGCGGAAGACCCGGCTATATCAACTTTCTGGATGCCTTCAACTCCTGGCAGCTGGTCAAGGAACTGAAGGAGGCCTTGGGACTGCCCGCGGTAACTTCTTTCAAGCATGTCAGCCCCACTTCTGCAGCTGTGGGCATTCCTCTGCCGGAAAAGCTGAAGAAGGCCTGCTTTGTGGATGATATCGAAGGGCTGGATGAAAGCCCTCTGGCCTGTGCCTATGCAAGAGCCAGAGGCACCGACAGAATGTGCTCCTTCGGTGACTGGGTGGCCCTGTCCGATGTGTGTGACGAGGTGACCGCCAAGCTGGTGCAGCGGGAGGTTTCTGATGGCATCATTGCTCCCGGCTATACGGAAAAGGCCCTGGAAATCCTGAAAACCAAGCGGAAGGGCAACTATAACATTGTGAAAATTGACCCCAATTATGTGCCGGAGGAGATTGAACGGAAGCAGGTTTTTGGCATCACCTTCCAGCAGGGACGGAATAACTTCAAGATTGACGAGAATCTCCTGAGCAACCTGGTTACTGCCAACAAGGTGCTGCCTGAGGAGGCAAAGCGGGATCTGATTATCTCCCTGATTACCCTGAAGTACACCCAGTCCAACTCCGTTTGCTTTGCCTATGACGGACAGGCCATCGGTGTGGGCGCCGGACAGCAGTCCCGGATTCACTGCACCCGTCTGGCCGGCAGCAAGGCAGATACCTGGTTCCTGCGGCAGTACGATAAGGTGCTGAATCTGCCCTTCCGGGAGGATTTGAGCCGCCCCAACCGGGACAATGTGATTGACGGCTATATCAACCAGAATGAGGAAGATGTGTGCGCCGAGGGTAACTGGCAGAAGTACTTCACCAGCCGTCCGGAGCCCCTGACTCAGGAAGAAAAGCAGGCATACCTTGCCACCATCTCCGGCGTAAGCCTGGGCTCTGATGCATTCTTCCCCTTCTCCGACAACATCGAGCGGGCTCATCGCAGCGGCGTCAGCTACATTGCCGAGCCCGGCGGCTCCATTCGGGACGATTTGGTGATTGCCTGTGCCGATGGCTACAACATGGTGATGGCCTTTACCGGTATGCGGCTTTTCCATCATTAAGGGAGCGTTTGTATGAAGATTTTAGTTGTGGGCGGCGGCGGCCGGGAGCACGCCATCATTAAAAAACTGAAGAAAAATCCCCAGGTTACGGAGATTTTCGCCCTTCCCGGCAACGGCGGCATTGCTGCCGACGCAGTTTGTGTCAATATCGGTGCCAAGGATATTCCCCAGATTGTAGAGTTTGCAGTCTCCCATGGGGTGGATTATGCTGTGGTCGCCCCGGACGATCCTCTGGTTTTGGGGGCAGTAGATGCACTGGAGGAGAAGGGGATTCCTTGCTTCGGCCCCAGAGCCAACGCCGCCATCATTGAAGGCAGCAAGGTTTTTGCCAAGGATCTGATGAAGAAATACCATATCCCCACCGCCCAGTACGAGGTGTTTACGGATATGGAAGCCGCCCTTCGGTATCTGAATACGGCTCCGGTGCCCACGGTTATCAAGGCAGACGGCCTGGCTTTGGGTAAGGGTGTTATCATTGCCCAGACCCGGCAGGAGGCAAAGGAGGCCGTTCAGTCCATGATGCAGGACAAGGTGTTCGGCAAGAGCGGCGACCAGATTGTCATTGAAGAATTTCTCACCGGCCCTGAGGTTTCCGTCCTGTCCTTCACCGATGGGGAAACCGTAGTTCCTATGATTTCCTCTATGGATCACAAGCGGGCAGGGGACGGAGATACGGGCCTTAATACCGGCGGCATGGGAACGGTCGCCCCCAATCCCTACTACACGGCAGAGGTCGCCCAGCGGTGTATGGAGGAGATTTTCCTTCCTACCATCCGTGCCATGAAGGCGGAGGGGAGAACCTTCCGGGGCTGCCTGTACTTTGGGCTGATGCTTACCCCCAACGGCCCCAAGGTTATTGAGTATAACTGCCGTTTTGGCGATCCTGAAACCCAGGTGGTGCTGCCTCTGCTGGAAAGCGACCTTCTGACCATCATGCAGGCAACCACCAATGGTACGCTGGCTCAAACAGAAGTAAAATTCCGGGATGATTACGCCTGCTGTGTCATTCTGGCATCCCAGGGCTATCCTACGGCTTACGAGAAGGGCTATCCCATTTCTATCCCCGGAGAGATTGCTTCCCATGTGTATGTGGCAGGCGCAGCTCAAAAGGATGGGCAGCTGGTTACCTCTGGCGGCCGCGTGTTGGGTGTGACTGCGATTGCGGACAGTCTGAAGGAGGCTATCCGGGAAGCCTATGCCATGGCAGAAACCATCCGGTTTGATAATTGCTACTACCGCCACGACATCGGCGCAAGAGCGCTGGAAGCAGGGAGGAATTAAGTTGGTATACAGAGTATTTGTGGAAAAGAAGCCGGAGTTGGCGAACGAGGCCAAGGCCTTGCTCAGCGACTGCCGGAATCTTCTGGATATTCCCGGACTTGAGAATGTCCGGGTGATTAACCGCTACGATGCAGAGAACATCTCCAAGGAGCTGTTTGGCTATGCGGTAAAGACCGTATTTTCCGAGCCCCAGCTGGATATTGCCACGGAAGATGTGGACTTGCAGGGGGCTGTGGTGTTTGCGGTGGAGTACCTGCCCGGTCAGTTTGACCAGAGAGCGGACTCTGCTGCCCAGTGTATCCAGATTATCTCCCAGGGGGAGCGTCCTCTGGTACATACCGCCAAGGTCTACGCCCTGTATGGAGATTTGCAGGAAGCAGACATTGCCAAAATCAAGAAGTATGTGATTAACCCGGTGGAAGCCCGGGAGGCCACTCTCACCAAGCCGGAAACCCTGAAGGTGGAGTACGCCATTCCCACCACCGTTGCCACCATGGAGGGCTTTACCCAGCTGGATGAAAAGGGACTGGCGGACTTTATCCGTCAGTACGGTCTTGCCATGGACGAGGCGGACATCGCTTTCTGCCAGGCTTATTTCCGGAAGGAGGGTCGGGAGCCCACTATCACGGAAATCCGCATGATTGATACCTACTGGTCTGACCATTGCCGGCATACCACCTTTGGTACCATCATTGACAAGGTCACATTTGAAGATGAACTGCTCCAGAAGGCCTTCGATCATTATCTGGAGGTTCGCAAGGAGCTGGGCCGTACTAAGCCCATCTGCCTGATGGATTTGGCTACCATTGCGGTAAAATACCTGAAGGTACATGGAAAGCTGTCCAAGCTGGATGAGAGCGAGGAAATCAACGCCTGTACCGTGAAAATCAATGTGGAGGTGGACGGCGAGAGCCAGCCCTGGCTGCTGCTGTTCAAAAACGAAACCCACAACCATCCCACGGAAATTGAGCCCTTCGGCGGTGCTGCCACCTGTATCGGCGGTGCCATCCGTGACCCCCTGTCCGGCCGGGCCTATGTGTACGGCGCCATGCGTGTCACAGGCGCAGCAGATCCTCTCAAGCCGGTAAACGAGACCATTCAGGGCAAGCTGCCCCAGAGAAAAATCGTCACCACCGCTGCTGCCGGTTATTCCTCCTACGGCAACCAGATTGGTCTGGCTACCGGTATTGTGGATGAAATCTACCATCCGGGCTACGCTGCCAAGCGGATGGAAATCGGTGCGGTGATTGCAGCGGCTCCTGCGGAGAATGTCCGCAGAGAGGTTCCTGCTCCCGGGGATGTGGTAATCCTTCTGGGCGGCAGCACCGGTCGGGACGGCTGCGGCGGTGCCACCGGCTCCTCCAAGTCCCACACGGTGGAATCCCTGGAAAGCTGCGGTGCCGAGGTGCAGAAGGGCAACGCTCCCGAGGAGCGGAAGCTTCAGCGCCTGTTCCGCAATCCCCAGGCCAGTCGCCTGATTAAGCGCTGCAATGACTTTGGTGCAGGCGGTGTGTCTGTTGCCATCGGCGAGCTGGCAGACGGCCTGGAAATCAACCTGAATGCCGTTCCCAAGAAATACGAGGGCCTGGACGGCACTGAGCTGGCCATCTCCGAGTCCCAGGAGCGTATGGCTGTGGTGGTAGAGCCTCAGGACGTGGATACCTTCCTGGCTCTGGCATCCAAGGAGAATCTCCAGGCTTGCCCGGTGGCAAAGGTGACGGAGGAGCCCAGACTGGTGATGCACTGGAATGGCAATACCATCGTCAATATCAGCCGGGAATTTCTGAACTCCAACGGCGCGGAAAAGCATATCTGTGCCGCCCCTGCCCAGCCTGCTTCCTTCCGGAAGGAGATCAGCGGCACCTTCTCTGACCTTTACAACCAGTTGGCTCAGGATTTGAACATCTGCTCCAAGCGGGGTCTTTCCGAGCGGTTTGATTCCACTATCGGTGCCGGTACGGTGCTGATGCCCTTTGGCGGCAAGAATCAGCAGACCCCCATTCAGTCTATGGTGCAGAAAATCTCTGTGGAGAAGAAGCATACCGACGACTGCTCCTTTATGGCCTTTGGCTATAACCCCTTCATTACCGAGAAGAGCCCCTACCACGGCGCATACCTGGCTGTGGTGGAGAGCGTCTCCAAGCTGATTGCTTCCGGTGCAGACTTCTCCGATGTGTACCTAACCTTCCAGGAGTACTTTGAGCGCCTGGGTAAGGATGAGAAGCGCTGGGGCAAGCCTCTGGCAGCCCTGCTGGGTGCGTTCCAGGCCCAGCTGGATTTGGGCATTGGCGCCATCGGCGGCAAGGACTCCATGAGCGGCAGCTTTGAAAACCTGGATGTGCCCCCCACTCTGGTAAGCTTTGCAGTGACCACCGGCAAGGCCCAGCAGGTGGTGTCTCCCGAATTGAAGGCAGCCGGTCATACCCTGTGCCTGGTAACCCCGGAGCAGGATGGGAACGGCCTGCCCAAGGCGGAATCCCTGATTGCCCTTTACGATCAGGTGGCAAAGCTCCTTCACTCCGGTGAAGCTGTGGCAGCCTATACCCCCGGTATGGGCGGCGTAGCCGAGGCAGTTATGAAGATGGCCTTCGGCAATGACATCGGCGTGGACTTTGACAGGGATGTGACCCTGCAGGAGCTGTTTGGCTACTGCTATGGCGGCTTCGTGCTGGAAATGTCCGGTAAGGAAGTGGTGGGCAAAGTCCTGGGTGTCACCACCTCCAAGATGAGTCTGACCTGGGGTGGGGAGAAAGTGAACCTTTCTCAGCTGCTTAAGACTTACGAAAACAAGCTGGAAAGCGTGTATGCCTGCAACATCACCCATGAGAAGGCTCCCATGGAAACCTTCTCCTATACAGGCGGCTGCCAGGTGGCTCCGGCTGTAAAGGTGGCAAAGCCCAAGGTGCTGATTCCGGCATTCCCGGGCACCAACTGTGAATTTGACTCTGCCAAGGCCATGGCAGACGCTGGGGCAGAGCCGGAGATTATTGTTATCAACAACCTCTCTGCCGACGGCATTGCCAGAAGTGTGGACACCTTTGCCAAGGCTTTGCAGGATGCCCAGATGGTATTTATCCCCGGCGGCTTCTCCGGCGGCGATGAGCCGGACGGCAGCGGCAAGTTCATTACTGCCTTCTTCCGTAATGCAGCGGTGAAGGAAGGGGTTACCCGCCTGTTGGAAGACCGGGATGGTTTGATGTGCGGTATCTGCAACGGCTTCCAGGCTCTTATCAAGCTGGGACTGGTGCCTTATGGCAAGATTATCGATACCGACGAGAATTGCCCCACTTTGACCTTCAACACCATTGCCCGGCACCAGAGTCGGATTGTTCGCACCCGGGTGGCTTCCAATAAGTCCCCCTGGCTGGCCCTGACTCAGGTAGGTGATGTATACAATGTTCCCATTTCCCACGGCGAGGGTCGGTTTCTGGCCAGCGAAGCCCTGATTCGTCAGCTGGCAGAAAACGGACAGATTGCCACCCAGTATGTGGACTTTGACGGCAATGCCACCGCCGACATTCACTTCAACCCCAACGATTCCATGTTTGCCATTGAGGGCATTACCTCTCCCGATGGCCGTGTGTTCGGTAAGATGGGTCACAGTGAGCGTATCGGCTCCGGACTGTACCGCAATGTCCCCGGCAATTACGACATCCGTATGTTCGAGGCGGCAGTCAAGTACTTTAAGTAAATTTTCTTGGAAACCCCGGTTTTGCGAAAGCAGAACCGGGGTATTTCTTTGGGAAAATACCTTCTGTGCTACATGAAAAGAAAAGATTGGGACAACCTATCTTCTGACAGGAGGTATGATTATGGAAAACCATAACAATGCAGAAATGAGAAAAGAAGACCGGCAGCAGCTGGTCGATCTGGGCTCGGACATTACCAGCAACAGCAAGGGAAGTATCTATACCTTGACCATTATCGGACAGGTGGA
>DVFK01000002.1 GCA_018713285.1 Candidatus Faecousia excrementigallinarum | reverse complement strand
GCTGCATAATCTTAACGAATATCGCAGTATGATTTTTCTGATGTAAAACAGTGCAGTTCGACACGAGAAAAATCGATGTACGCATTACCATTACATGTTGCGTAAATACAACTTTGAGATGCTGGTGAACGCAAAAACATAATCTTGCCTTATGGTTTTCGCCATGCAACGAAATGGAGGTCACCTCTATGGAGGTGTTTTTTCGACAAACAAAGTATTCCGTTGGAAAACGAAAATAACCGGCAGCACCAATTCTCCCTCAGGTGGGCAAAATCGCTGTGGCGGTGGGGGGATTTCCTTTCACGGAAAGCCGGAGGCTTTCCATTTCACCAAAGGCGAAGTCTTTGATTTCACCCTTTGCGAAGCAAAGCATTTCACGCTTTTTCTCAAAAAAGAATTTCACAAAAAAGATTGCCTCCCCAACCGGGGAGGCAATCTTTTTTACTTGGTGGGGGAGTTGGAGCGGAGGGTCACGTCGTGGTAGCCGCCTTCTACGATGGAGACGGAGGATACCAGGGTCAGCTTGGCCTTGGCCTGGAGATCCTGGAGGTTGGTGACGCCGCAGTTGCACATGGTGGACTTGACCTTGTAGAGGCTGCCTTCCACATTGTCGTGGAGGCTGCCGGCGTAGGTCACATAGGAGTCCACGCCTTCCTCAAAGCTCAGCTTGGAGGCGCCGCCCAGGTCATAGCGCTGCCAGTTCCGGGCACGGTTGGAGCCTTCGCCCCAGTACTCCTTCATGTAGGCGCCGTTGACCATCACCTTGTTGGTGGGGCTCTCGTCGAACCGGGCGAAGTACCGGCCCAGCATCAGGAAATCTGCACCCATGGCCAGAGCCAGGGTCATGTGGTAGTCGTGGACAATGCCGCCGTCGGAGCAGATGGGCACATAGATGCCGGTCTCCCGGAAGTACTCGTCCCGGGCTGCGGCAACTTCAATCAGGGCCGTTGCCTGGCCTCTGCCGATGCCCTTGGTCTCCCGGGTGATGCAGATGGAGCCGCCGCCGATGCCCACCTTCACGAAGTCCGCTCCGGCTCTGGCCAGGAACAGGAAGCCGTCCCGGTCCACCACGTTGCCGGCGCCGATTTTTACGCTGTCGCCGTAGGTCTTGCGTACCCAGTCGATGGTCTTGGACTGCCAGCAGCTGTAGCCTTCGGAGGAGTCAATGCACAGCACGTCCGCACCGGCAGCCAGCAGGGCGGGAATCCGGGTCTCATAGTCCCGGGTGTTGATACCGGCACCTACCAGGTAGCGCTTCTTGTCGTCCAGCAGCTCCAGGGGGTTGGCCTTGTGGGAGGAGTAGTCCTTCCGGAATACGAAGTACATCAGGTGATCGTCTTCGTCCACCACCGGCAGGGCGTTGAGCTTGTGCTCCCAGATGATGTCGTTGGCAGCCTTCAAAGTGGTGTTGCCGGGGGCGGTGATGAGCTTTTCCCGGGGGGTCATGAAGGTCTTGACCTTCTCGGTGCCCTCCATCCGGGAGACCCGGTAGTCCCGGCCGGTGACGATACCCAGAAGCTTTCCGGTGGCGGTGCCGTCGTCGGTGATAGCCACGGTGGAGAAGCCGTTCTGGGCTTTCAGGGCCAGCACATCGTTCAGGGTATTCTCCGGGGTCAGGTTGGAGGCGGAAACCACGAAGCCCGCTTTGTAACCCTTTACCTTTGCCACCATCTGGGCCTGGGCTTCGATAGACTGGGAGCCGTAAATGAAGCTGAGGCCGCCTTCCTTTGCCAGAGCAATGGCCAGGGTGTCGTTGGACACGGACTGCATGATGGCAGAGGTTAGAGGAATATTCAGGCTGATGGCCGGCTCCTCCAAGCCCTTGCGGAACTTGGTAAGGGGGGTTCTGAGGCTGACATTGGCAGGAATGCAGTCCTCGGAGGTGTAGCCGGGAATCAGCAGATATTCACTGAAAGTGTGACTGGGTTCCGGATAGTAGTAAGCCATGGGTTTTCTCCTCCTGTATCATGGTTAAGATAGATATGCTTAATCCTGGTCAATATTGTCCAGAATGTTTTTCTCCAGATGGTTGTTGGCGTCCATTCGCTTGAAGTTGCCCATTACCTGGCTGACCTGGCTCACATTGGCAAAGGTGTGGGGGTAATTCCGAAGAATGGCGGTAATGCTGGCGGCCTGGGTCTTGTTCACGATGCACACCAATACGCTGATGGGTTTTTCCTTATACATACCGATGCCGGGAAGCAGGGTGGCGCTGTGGTGGAGCCTCTGGATGATCTCCCGGCTGATTTCCTCCGGGTACTGGGTGACGATTTCATACCGCAGGGCGCTGCGGCCGCTTTTGGCCATCTTGTCCGTAATCATGCTGGAAGTGAAGCTGTAAAGGATACACAGCAGCACCGGCTCCATCTGATAGCCGTATACAAAGAAAGAGATTCCCGCCACAAAGGAATTGAGGGCGAAAATCATCCAGAACAGGTTGGTTTCCGGGTGCTTTTTGTGGTACAGCACCGCCACGAAATCCGTACCGCCGGAGAAAGTGCCGACGCGCATCATCAGAGAATAGCAGGTGCCGTAGATAATACCCGCCACCACCGGTCCTAAAATGGTGCTGGTGCCGTTGTCTGTTGCGTAGGCGATGCTGCTCAGGTCCACATAGTCCAGCACCACCAATCCCAGGGAAAACACTGCCACATACACCATGCTTCGCAGAGCCAGGGGCTTGCTTACAAAGAAGTAGACGAGAATTGCCAGAGGAATGTTAATCAAAAGGCTCATATAGCCCACATTGATGTCGGTCAGGTGCTGAATCATGGTACAGATACCGTTCAGGCCGGAGGGGGCAAACTGGTTGGGGAACACGAACAGGTGGTAGTTCAAAGCGCACAGCAGGGCAACCACCACGATCACCACATAGGTAAGAACCTTTCGGGCCATAAAGAGGACACAACCTTCTTCCGCCGGGGCATGGGTACAGCAGCCCAGGATATTTTGTATCCATAAATATACCACAGGTTTTCCTTAGGGTCAATCGAGATTTTTCACTTTTTTGCCGCGCTTTCCGGGAAGATGGAAAAATGGAAGCTTTTTTCACAATCTGCCAAAATACCATAGGAGAATCCCCGGGACTTTCTATGGAAAAGTGCCGGGAAAATCTTGCATTTCGGGAAGTTTTATGGTATATTTCTCTGTTAGGAAACGACATTTTATTTTCAAAATTAAGGAGCGTCCGAAATATGGCAACCCAAGAAAAAATTCGCAATATCGCCATTATCGCCCATGTCGACCACGGCAAGACCACCCTGGTGGACGAAATGCTGAAGCAGGGCGGTATTTACCGGGAGAACCAGGCCACCGTGGAGCGGGTCATGGACTCGGGAGATCTGGAACGGGAGCGTGGCATCACCATCCTGGCCAAGAACACCGCCGTGTGGTACAAAGACTACAAAATCAACATCGTGGACACCCCGGGCCACGCCGACTTTGGCGGCGAGGTGGAGCGAATCCTGAAGATGGTCAACGGCGTTATCCTGTTGGTGGACGCCGCCGAGGGCCCCATGCCCCAAACCCGGTTTGTGCTGCAAAAGGCCCTGGAGCTGGGTCACAAGGTGATTGTGGCCGTCAATAAGATTGACAAGCCCGACGCCCGGGTTCACGAGGTGATGGACGAGGTGCTGGAGCTGCTGCTGGACCTGGACGCCACTGACGAGCAGTTCAACTCCCCCACCGTGTTCTGCTCCGGACGGCAGGGCACCGCCTCCTACGGCCCCGACCAGGAGGGCAAGGACCTGATTCCTCTGTTTGAGACCATTATCAACTATATCCCCGCCCCCACCGGCGACCCGGCTGCTCCTTTGCAGCTGCTGGTGTCCTCCATCGACTACAACGAGTATGTGGGCAGAATCGCCGTGGGCCGGGTAGAGCGGGGCACCATCAAGGTAAACCAGGAAGTGACCATCTGCGACTACCACGACCCGGATGTGCGCCAGAAGGGCAAGGTGGTGGCGCTTTATACCTATGACGGACTGTCCAAGGCGCCGGTTCAGGAGGCCTCCGCCGGTGAGATTGTGGCCCTTTCCGGTATGTCGGATATTACCATCGGCCGGACGCTCTGCGCCCCCGACGCCCTGGAACCCCTGCCTTTTGTGAAAATCAGCCCCCCCACCATCGAAATGACCTTCGCCGTCAACGATTCTCCCTTTGCCGGTAAGGAGGGCAAGTTCGTCACCTCCCGGAACCTGCGGGACCGGCTGGAGAAGGAGCTTCTGAAGGATGTGTCCCTCCACGTGACGGAGCAGGGAACCGACGCCTTCAACGTGGCAGGCCGGGGTGAGATGCACCTGAGTATCCTCATGGAAACCATGCGCCGGGAGGGCTTTGAGTTCTCCGTGTCCACCCCCCGGGTGCTGACCCAGGAGATTGACGGCAAGCTCTGCGAACCCATCGAGCGGATGGTGGCGGATGTGCCGGAGGCGTGCATGGGCTCCGTCATCGAGAAAATGGGCAGAAGAAAGGGCGACCTGCTCTCCATGACCCCCATGGGCAGCCGGTACCGCCTGGAATTCCTGGTGCCCTCCCGGGGCCTGTTCGGCTACCGGAACGAATTTTTGACCGATACCCGGGGCGAGGGCATCATGTCCTCCGTCCTGGAGACCTACGCCCCCATGAAGGGCGAAATCGAGCGGCGGCTCACCGGCTCCCTCATCTCCTTTGAAACCGGCGAAGCCAGCTCCTACGGCCTGTTCAACGCCCAGGAGCGGGGCACCCTGTTCATCGGCCCCGGCACCCCGGTGTACGCCGGTATGGTGGTGGGCATTTGCAGCCGGAACGAGGATATGACCGTGAACGTCTGCAAGAAGAAGCAGCTGACCAATATGCGGGCTTCTGGTTCTGACGAGGCTCTGCGCCTTACCACCCCCCGGGTGTTCTCTCTGGAGCAGTGCCTGGAGTTCCTGGCAGACGACGAGCTGCTGGAATGCACCCCCAAGAGCCTGCGGATTCGCAAGCGTGAGCTGGATCACAGCCTGCGGATGCGTCAGCTGATGAAGAAGCGGAACCAGGAGTAATGAAAAAGGTTCTGACCATTCAGGATTTGTCCTGTGTGGGCTGCTGCTCCCTGACGGTAGCCCTGCCGGTGCTCTCTGCCATGGGCTGCCGGTGCAGCGTGCTGCCCACCGGGGTGCTGTCCACCCACACAGGCTTCCCCACCCCCCACCGCCATCCCTTGACCGGGGATATTGCCCCCATCGCCGCCCACTGGAAAAGTCAGGGTGTCACCTTTGACGCTGTGCAGGTGGGATACCTGGCAGATGTTGCCCAGGCGGAGGCGGTGGAAGGGGTCATCCGGGACTTTGGGAAAACCGTCATCATTGACCCCGCCATGGGGGACGGAGGGCGGCTATACAGCGGCCTGACCCCGGAGCATCCGGAGGCTATGAAGCGGCTGTGCCGCCTGGGGGACTTTCTCCTTCCCAATGTGACGGAGGCGGCAATCCTTACCGGAATGCCCTTTGAAGCCAACCCCAAGAGGGCGTATCTGGAGGCCCTGGGGGAGAAAATGCTCCGTTTCGGGGCCAAAGGCGTGGTGATTACCGGGGTGACGGGGAAAAACGGCACCATCGGTTTTGCGGCGGCGGAGAAGGATCTGGGAATACAGACCTATCAGGTAAGCTGCATCCCCCGGCAGTTCCACGGCACAGGGGATTTGTTCGCCGCCGTGTTCACAGGAGCCCTGGTCCAGGGAGCGACCCTCATGGCCGCCGCAGAAAAGGCGGCAGGCTTTGTGGAAAAATGCATCGCCGCCACCCGGGAACCCACCCCCTACGGGGTAAACTTTGAATCCCAGCTGCCGACACTCTACGAACCGCAAAAAGCTCCCTCCGGGAGGGAGCTGTCACCGCAGGTGACTGAGGGAGCAAGCGGGCGATAAACTTCCGATTTGCTTATCCGATGGTACCTGCTTATAGCTATCACAATTATTGTGTAAATTTGAAAGTTTCGGGGAGGTACCGACACTGGCAGTAAAACCGGTTCTCCTCCCGTTGGCTCCCTCAGACACGGCCAAGGCCGTGCCAGCTCCCTCTCGGAGGGAGCTATTTCCCAACCCTTCGGCTTCTGCGTCGATTGGTGCATGGCGGAAAATAGTAAGTGGCAACAGGGAGGAGAGCCCCAGGCAAGGAGGCTTTGAGGAGAATCATTATGTTAACTACCATCTCTTTGGGACAGGGGATTACCCTGCGGTGTATCCGCCAGTCCCGATTCAAGCAGGGGTGCCTCAGCCTTCAGCTGCTGCGCCCCATGGCCCGGGAGGAAGCGGCGCTGAATGCCCTGCTTCCGGCGGTGCTCCTCCGGGGAACGGAAAAATCCCCGGATTTGCGGGCCATCACCCTCCGGCTGGACGATTTGTACGGCGCTTCTGTGGGCGCCGTTGCCCGGCGGCTGGGGGACTACCAGACCACAGGGCTCATTTGCAGCTTTATTGAGGACGCCTACGCTTTGGAGGGGGATCGGATTCTTGCCCCCATGGCGGACTTTCTCCGGGAGCTGCTTTTGGAGCCGGTGATGGAAGGGCAGGGCTTTTCCCGGGACTTTGTGGAAGGGGAAAAGACCAACCTGATCTCCGCCATCGATACCATCCGCAACGACAAGCAGCTCTATGCCTCCCACCAGTTTGCCCGGCTTATGTGCCGGGAGGACTCCCTGGGGATTCCCCGGCTGGGAGAGCGGGCGGATGTGGAGGCCATCACCCCGGAGTGCCTTTACGCCCACTACCAAAAAGTCCTTCGGGAGTGCCCCATGGAGCTTTTCTATGTGGGCTCCCAGGCACCGGAGACGGTGGCGGAGCTTCTTCGCCCCCTGATTTGCAGCCTTTCCCGGCAGGTACAGCCCCTGCCTTCCCAGACACCTTTCCACGCCTGCGAGCCCCAGAGCCAGGTGGAGCCTATGGATGTGACCCAGAGCCGGCTGTGCATGGGCTACACCACCCCCATCACCTTCCGGGATGACCGGTTTGCCGCCATGCAGCTGTGCAGCACCATTCTGGGCGGCAGCATGAGCAACAAGCTGTTCACGGTAATCCGGGAGCAGATGTCATTGTGCTATGACATTGGTTCTTCCTACAACGGAGGCAAGGGAATTCTCTCAGTCAAGGCGGGCATCGATGCCAGCCAGGAGGAAACCGTCCGCCGGGAGGTGGAGCGGCAGCTGGATGCCTGCCGCCGGGGTGACTTTACGGAGCAGGAGCTGAGCGCCGCCCGGCAGACCCTCATCAGCCAGCTGCGGCAGGTGCCCGACTCCCCGGGAAGCCTGGAGAACTACTACACCTCCTCCCTCATCGGGGGGCTGAACCTGGAGCCGGAGACCTATATGGAAAAGCTCCTGGCCGTTTCTCCCCAGGACATTGCCCGGGCCGCCCAGACCTTGCAGCTCCACACCGTCTATTTCTTGAAAGGGGAAGGTCAATGAAGAAAAACCATTATCCCCGGCTGGGGGAAACCCTGTACCGGGACACCCTTCCCAACGGATTGCCTATGGTGGTGCTGCCACGACCGGGCTTTCGGAAGAAGCTGTGCTATCTGGTCACCGGCTATGGCTCCGTCCACCAGGATTTCACTCGGGACGGAGAGGTGTTCCACACCCCGGCGGGTGTAGCCCACTTCTTAGAGCACAAGCTCTTTGACCTCCCTGGGCGGGACATCTCCCAGGAGTTTGCCGCCCTGGGAGCCTCCGTCAATGCCTTTACCACCTATGATATGACTGCCTATTATTTCTCCTGCACCGACCATTTCCCCCAGAACCTTCGGTTGCTGCTGGAAATGGTATCTGCTCCCTGTTTTACCCAGGAAAGTGTGGACAAGGAGCAGGGGATTATCGGGCAGGAAATCGCCATGAATCTGGACAGCCCGGACACCCGGATTTTTGAAAATCTCATGGCGGCTATGTACGAAAATCACCCCATCCGTCACCCCATTCTGGGGACGGAGCGCTCTATCGGGGAGATTACCCCGGAGATTTTACGGCAATGCCACCGGGCCTTTTACAGCGCCGGGAATTTACTTCTTTGTGTCATCGGGGATGTAGACCCCCAGGAGGTGGCGGAGATTGCCGGAGCCGTTCCCTTTGCCCGGGAGGCGGTTACCCCTCAGGAGGTGTGGCCGGAGCCGGAAGCGGCTCCCTCCCATCAGGTGACCACCCAGATGGATGTAGCCAGCCCCATGTTCCAGCTGGGCTTCAAATGCCCCTGGCCCGGGAAGGGAGAATCTGGCATCCGCCGGGAGATTGTGGCGGATCTGGCGGCGGAGGCTCTGTTCGGGGAGTCCTCTCCCCTGTATCTGGAGCTTTACCAGAAGGGGCTCATTGACACCTCCTTCGGAGGGGGCTTTGAAACCGTGTCCGGCATGGCTATGCTTACCGCCTCGGGCGACTCCAAAGACCCGGAGGCAGTGCAGGCGGCCATTTTCCGGGAGGCCCGGCGGCTGTGCCGGGAAGGATTGGAGCCGGGGGCGTTTCTTCGGATGAAGCGCAGCGCCCTGGGGCGGCGGATTCGCAGCCTGGACAGCTTCGATTCCACCTGCTTCCGGCTGTGTGCCTACTATTTTTCCGGGTACGATTATTTCCGGTTCCCGGAGCTGTACGAGAACATTCAGGAGGAGGAGCTGTATCCCTTCCTGGCAGAAGCCGTGACGGAGGAAAGGTGCTGCCTTTCCCTGATTGAACCCATAGGAGGTAGGGTATGAGCATTTATTTTCCCGGATTGGGGCTGGAAATCAATCCCCCCAGCACCTTTGAACTTTTCGGTCTGACCATCCATCTGTACGGCCTGATTATTGCCGCCGGGCTGGTGCTGGCGGCTGTCTACGGAATGCGCCGGGCACCCCGGTTCGGCCTGACGGAGGACCACATTCTGGATGGCGTACTGTGGGTGACCCCCTTTGCCATCGTCTGCGCCCGGCTCTACTATTGCGTGTTTGAGTGGCAGCGGTATGCCGCCAATCCCCTTTCCATCCTCTACATCTGGGAAGGCGGCCTGGCCATTTACGGCGGTGTCATCGGCGCCGCCATCGGCATTGTGGTATACTGCCGGGTGCGGCACCTGAAAATCGGCGCCGTGATGGATGTGGTATCCCTGGGCTTTCTCATCGGACAGGCTATTGGCCGTTGGGGAAATTTCTTCAACCGGGAAGCCCACGGTGGAGTTACCGACTCTTTCCTGCGGATGGGAATCATGGATCCCGTCACCGGGGAGTATACCTTCTACCATCCCACCTTCCTCTATGAGTCGGTGTGGAATGCCGCCGGCTTTGTGCTCCTGCACTTTCTCTCCAAGAAGCGGAAATATGACGGCCAGATTGCCCTGGGCTACCTGGCCTGGTATGGCTTCGGACGGATGATTATTGAAGGGATGCGCACCGATAGCCTGTGGTGGGGCCCCTTCCGGGTGAGCCAGGTGCTGGCAGGCCTGACCTTTGTGGCCGGAGCCGCCGCCCTGATTGTCCTTCATTTCCGTCCCCACGACCCGGAAAACCTCTTTGTCAACCAGATGGAATCAAGAAAACAATCCTGAAAAACCGGCAGCCGGGACAAATCCGGCTGCCGATTTTTACATACTGTAGGAATTTCACAAATTGGGACTTGAATTGTATAAAATTTTCCTCCAAATAGCCGATTTGCCGTTTACAATTCCCCAAGGGTATGGTATACTGTCAGAGTAACCCAAAATATCATGAATTTTGGAAAAACGCAGGCTGAGGATTGCCTGCTATGCAAAATTGAAAGGGGTATTTGAATGTCGCATAAGTATGTTTACCTGTTCACGGAGGGCAACGGCAGTATGCGGGAGCTCCTGGGCGGAAAGGGCGCAAATCTTGCGGAAATGACCAACATCGGTCTGCCTGTCCCCCAGGGCTTTACCATCTCTACGGAGGCCTGCACCCAGTATTATGAGGACGGCCGGACCATCAATCCGGAAATCCAGGCCGAAATCATGGAATACGTGGAGAAGCTGGAGGCCATTACCGGCAAGAAGTTCGGGGATAAGGAAAATCCCCTGCTGGTTTCCGTCCGCTCCGGCGCCCGGGCTTCCATGCCTGGCATGATGGATACCATTCTGAACCTGGGCCTCAACGAAGATGTGGTGGATGTGCTGGCTGCCAAGTCCGGCAATCCCCGCTGGGCCTGGGACTGCTATCGCCGCTTCATCCAGATGTATTCTGACGTGGTTATGGAAGTGGGCAAGAAGTATTTTGAGGCCCTCATCGACAAGATGAAGGAAGAAAAGGGCGTGACCCTGGACGTGGAGCTCACCGCCGAGGACCTGAAGACCCTGGCCGGTCAGTTCAAGGCCGAGTACAAGTCCAAGCTGGGCATGGACTTCCCCTCCGATCCCAAGGAACAGCTCATGGGCGCCATCAAGGCCGTGTTCCGCTCCTGGGACAACCCCCGGGCCAATGTGTACCGCCGGGATAACGACATCCCCTACTCCTGGGGCACCGCCGTCAACGTTCAGTCCATGGCCTTCGGCAACATGGGCGACGACTGCGGCACCGGCGTGGCTTTCACCCGGAACCCTGCCACCGGCGAGAAGAAGCTCTTCGGTGAATTCCTGACCAACGCCCAGGGCGAGGACGTGGTGGCCGGTGTCCGGACTCCCATGCCCATCAGCCAGATGGCTGAGAAGTTCCCCGAGGCCTTTGCCCAGTTTGAGAAGGTCTGCGCCATCCTGGAGGACCACTACCGGGATATGCAGGACATGGAGTTCACCGTGGAAAACGGCAAGCTCTACATGCTCCAGACCCGTAACGGCAAGCGTACCGCCGCTGCCGCTTTGAAGATTGCCTGCGACCTGGTGGACGAGGGCATGATTGATGAGAAAAAGGCCGTGGCCATGATCGAGCCCCGGACTCTGGACACCCTGCTCCATCCCCAGTTCGACGCCGCCGCTTTGAAGGCCGCTCAGCCGGTTGCCAAGGCTCTGGCCGCTTCCCCCGGCGCCGCTGCCGGTAAGATTGTGTTCTCCGCTGAGGACGCCAAGGCCTGGGCTGCCCGGGGCGAGAAGGTGGTTCTGGTTCGTCTGGAAACCTCTCCCGAGGATATCGAGGGCATGAAGGCTGCTCAGGGCATTCTGACTGTCCGGGGCGGCATGACCTCCCACGCCGCCGTGGTTGCCCGGGGCATGGGCACCTGCTGCGTGTCCGGCTGCTCCGCCATCGCCATGGACGAGGAGAACAAGACCTTCACCCTGGCTGGCAAGACCTACCACGAGGGCGACGAGCTGTCCATTGACGGCTCCACCGGCTGCATTTACGACGGCATCATCCCCACCAAGGATGCAGAGATTGCCGGCGAATTCGGCCGGATTATGGCCTGGGCGGACAAGTACCGCCGCCTGGAGGTGCGCACCAACGCCGACACCCCCAGAGATGCCAAGAAGGCCCGGGAGCTGGGTGCTCAGGGCATCGGCCTGTGCCGTACCGAGCATATGTTCTTCGAGGAAGGCAGAATCGGCGCCTTCCGGGAGATGATTTGCTCCGACACCGTGGAAGAGCGGGAGAACGCCCTTGCCAAGATCCTGCCCATGCAGCAGGCTGACTTTGAGGCGCTGTATACCGCCATGGAAGGCCGTCCTGTGACCATCCGGTTCCTGGATCCCCCCCTCCATGAGTTTGTACCTACCACCGATTCCGAGATCGAGGCGCTGGCAGCCGCTCAGGGCAAGACCGTGCAGCAGATCCGGGACGTGATTGCCTCCCTCCACGAGGCTAACCCCATGATGGGTCACCGTGGCTGCCGTCTGGCTGTTACCTATCCGGAAATCGCTGCCATGCAGACCAAGGCGGTCATCCGGGCTGCCCTGAATGTGGAAAAGGCCCATCCCCAGTGGAACGTGGTTCCCGAAATCATGATTCCCTTGGTTGGCGACATCAAGGAGCTGGCTTATGTGAAGAGCGTGGTGGTCAAGACCGCCGACGCCGAGATTGCCGCCTCCGGCATTGACCTCCACTACCACGTGGGCACCATGATTGAGATTCCCCGTGCCTGCCTCACCGCCGACGAGATTGCCAAGGAAGCGGAGTTCTTCTGCTTCGGCACCAACGACCTGACCCAGATGACCTTCGGCTTCAGCCGTGACGATGCCGGCAAGTTCCTGGATGCCTACTACGACTCCAAGATTTACGAGAACGATCCCTTCGCCAAGCTGGACCAGATTGGCGTGGGCCGGCTCATGGAAATGGCAGTCAAGCTGGGCAAGTCCACCCGCCCCGACCTGCACCTGGGCATCTGCGGTGAGCACGGCGGCGACCCGGTCTCCGTCATGTTCTGCCACAAGATTGGCCTGGACTATGTGTCCTGCTCCCCCTTCCGGGTACCCATCGCCCGCCTGGCCGCCGCTCAGGCCGCCATCGCAAATGAGGGGAAATAAGATTTTCTGATTTGAAATTAGCCCCCCTTTGATCTTGTTGATCAAGGGGGGCTTCTGCGCTATTGCAAAATTTGAAGTGGTACGAGAAAATCATGCTTGACAGAGACTATAAGCTGTGATAGAATCAAGATATAAATGTGAGTTAACTCTGGTACGTATAACAGATAACAAAAATATATATGAGGAAAGGATGGAGAGTTTTGACACAGGAACGAGAGAAACAGCTCGTAGGCTTCAGAGCGTGGGTTGACGAATACAAAGCTTTCAAGGAG
>DVFK01000035.1 GCA_018713285.1 Candidatus Faecousia excrementigallinarum | reverse complement strand
GAGCAGCGGACGGACACGTCCACATCCAGGCCGATTTTGGAGTCCACCACCCGGAAGGGGATGGGGTTGGGGGTGCCGAACTTGTTGTCCAGCAGCTCCTTGGTGTTGATGTAGTACACCCGCTGATCCTTACCGGTGTCGCCGCCGTAAGTGAACCGCTTACCGATGGTCTTGAAGGTCTCCAGGATGCTCTTGCCCAGGCTCCCGGCAAAGATGGAAGGCTCGGTGGAGGAATCGTAGGTAAACTGACCCGGCTCGGCGCAGACCTCCACAATCTTGCCCTGCTCCACAATCAGCATACACTGGCCGTCTGCCACGGCAATGCCGGAGCCGTTGGAGATAATATTGTCGCTTCCCTTGGTGTTGGAGGAGCGGCCGCTGGTGCGCTTGACACCCTTGGTCACCAAAAGCTCCTTGGGCATGGCCTCACAGTAGAAAAACTCTTTCCACTGGTCCGCCAGCACACCGCCAACGCTTCCCATTGCGGCTTTCATCAATCCCATAGATATGTCTCCTTTCGCCTTGGGTCTTCTGCCCAAATTTCCAGTTTATTGTACCACAGTTTTTGCTCTTTTGCCACACTTTTTTTGCGCCCGGGAAATTTACAAAATGTTTATGAGATATTCAGCAAGTGTTATTATTTTCCCCTGAGAATAAGACTATCAATTCAAGAGAAAAGGTGAAACCTATGGAAAACAATATGGAAAACAACTTCGATTCTTACGAATCCAATGAACAGCCCCGGCAGGAGGAATACACCGAGCCTTTTACCCAGCCGGAACCTCCCGTCCAACCGGAGCCTCCCATCCAGGCTGCCCCGAAAAAGAAGAAATCCATGGGCCCCAAGCTGGTCGCCCTTTCTTTGTGCTTTGCCCTGGTTGGGGGCGTGGCAGGCGGCGCCGGTGTTCTGTGGTACACCAGCGGAAAATCCCCGGTGACGAACACCTCCAATGCCCTTATGGGGAACCGGGAAAACAGCGTGATTGCCCTCAACTCCGTGGACACCGGCAAGGAGCTGACCGCCGCTGAGGTCTACGCCCAGAACGTCCGTTCCACCGTGGGCATCACCACCTCCATCACCACCAACTTCTGGGGCTACCAGACCGTAAACGCCGCCTCCGGCTCCGGCTTCATCGTCACCGATGACGGCTACATCCTCACCAACTACCACGTGGTGGAAGATGCGGATTCCATCACCGTTTCCATGTACGAGGGGCAGACCTATGAGGCTGAGTTGGTGGGCTTTGATGCCTCCAACGACGTGGCGGTGCTGAAAATCGAAGCAGAAGGCCTCACCCCCGTGGTGCTGGGAGATTCGGACAATCTGAATGTAGGCGACAATGTGGTAGCCATCGGCAACCCCCTGGGTGAGCTGACCTTCTCCCTCACCTCCGGTGCCATCAGCTCCCTGAACCGGAACATCACCATGTCCAACGGCTCCACCATGAACCTGATGCAGACCGACTGCGCCATCAACTCCGGCAACTCCGGCGGCGCTCTGTTTAATATGTACGGCGAGGTCATCGGCATTACCAATGCCAAGTACTCCTCCAACGGCGGCGGGGAGGCCAGCATTGACAACATCGGCTTTGCCATCCCCATCAACCTGGCCTGGGAGATTGCCCAGAGCATCATTGAGAAGGGCTATGTGTCCACCCCCTATATCGGCGTCACCGTGTCCGATGTGGGACAGCAGTTCCAGAACTACGGCCTGCCTCAGGGCGCTGCGGTTCAGTCCGTGGTGGAAGGCGGCCCGGCAGAGAAAGCAGGCCTCCAGGCCAATGACATCATCACCCACATAGGCGGCGAGGAAATCACCGGCTATGCCCAGCTTTCCCAGTATATCCGGGAGGCCGGAGTGGGCGGTCAGCTGAAGCTCACCGTCTTCCGTCAGGGCGAAACCCTGGAAATCACCGTCACCATCGGCGAAACCCGTCAACAGAACAACGGTTAAAAAACAAGGCGGCGTGCCGCCGCAGTCAATTTCGCACGGTAGCTTTCTGCATCTCGTTACTTCCCTAACCCGCCCGGTATCGACACCGCACCAAAGGCTCCCTTGTGAAAGGGGTGGCGTGCCGCCGCTGTCATTGCGTACGGTAGCTTTCTGCATATCGCTACTTCCCTAACCCGCCCGGTATCGGCAGTGCAGCCAAAGGCTCCCTTGCCAAAGGGAGCTGGCACGCCGGAGGCGTGACTGAGGGATTCACAGCAGGCACTTTCTGAGTGAACAAGCCCATGTGGAAACCTGAAAGCCACGGAATCCCCCCGCCTCGGCGTTGCCGAGGCACCCCCCTTTCACAAGGGGGGCTTTGGACTGCGCCCCAAGCCACCTCCCTCCCGGAGGGAGGTATAAATGGAGCCTTCTGCATAGCAATGACACCGGGAAGATTCATAGAATCAGGGCCTGCTGCAAAACTTTCATTTTGCAGCAGGCCCTTTTCTGTGTTTACTGCCCCGTCTGGGTTTTGTCCGTGGGGGTTTTCTCGTGCTGGGTTCCGAAATAGAAGGACACCACCATGGAAATGATAATCATGGCGTTGTCCGCCGTGATGTCCCCCCGGAAGGACAGCACCGCAAAGACCGTAATCACCACCAGGGTGACAAGGGTCTTGACTTTCAGAAGATTTTTGATACTTTCAAGCATTCTGTGCGCTCCTTTCCAAATCTGCAATCCGATGGTTGATAACCTTGATTTGCTCCTCCACCACAGGCATCCGCCGGGCAAAGTTGTTATGCTCCCGTACCTCCCGGGTCAGGTCCTGGATTTTGGTATCCGTGACCGCCTGGGCTATCTTTATGGCGTTTTCGCTTTTCCGGGCGGTGATGAGGCTGGTGACAATCACACCCAAAAGGGACATCCCCCCGGTAATCAAGGCCACCAAAATGGCCTCGCTCATGGCTACACCCCCAGAAGCTTGCCCCAGGTGGCGGGGCCGGCAATGCCGTCTGCCGTCAGTCCCTTGGCCTTCTGGTAGCTTTTCAGGGCCGCCAGGGAAGCTGCCCCGAATACGCCGTCAATGCCGGAGCTGCCGCAGGGGTAGCCCTGGGCAATGAGGGCTCCCTGGAGGATTTTGGCGGCGTCCCCACGGGAACCGGACTTTACCACCGGCAGACCCTCAATCTTCCCGGAGGGCTGGGGGGTGGGTTCCGGTGTGGGAGTGGGCTGGGTCTCCCCTTCTGCCACATAGTCGGTGTTATAATACCGGCAGATACCCTGGCAGATGGCCGCCCCAATCTGGGCCTTGTTTTCCGTCAGCCACTTGGCAACCTCCGGCACATCGTGGAAGTCCACCTCCACATAGGCGGTGGGGGCGACTGCCGCCTGAATTTCATAAAGCCCCGGGTTGGCGGTGATGTTGCTGCTGGTGCCCGGGGTGATTTTGTCCAGGGTCTCCAGAATTGCCTGGCAGACCTGGAAGCCCTTGCCGGTAAGATCCAGGGCCATCAGCCGGGTGCCGCTGACCTTGCCGTCAAAGGCGTTGGTGTGGATGGGCAGGTGCAAGTCCGCCTTCCACTCGTTACTCTCCTTTACCCGGTCGTACATGGTGCCGTAGTCGCCGCACTTTACTTGGAAGCCGCACCGTTTCAGGTGGGCAGCCAGCTCCCGGGCGATGCCCCGGCACACCTCCTGCTCGTTGGTGCTGAGCCCCGCATACACATTGGCAGGCTGGCTGCTGGGGGACAGATAGATTTTCTTCATGGTTTTATTCCTCCTTGCTGCTGATAATTTCCTCTGCTTCCTCCCGGGTCAGGATACGCCCCACGGCATTTTCCACCATGGAAGCATCCCAAAGACCCATTCGGTACCATCTTTTAATCATTTCCTTCATGCCAGAACTCCTTCCGTGAGGGTTCCCGTCATCATGGCGGTGTAGACCAGCTGGGCCTCCAGCCGGTCCAACCGGGTGGGGGTGGGGTCGTTGGCAAAGGGGATATAGACCAGAATTTCCTGATAATCCCCATCTTCCCAGGCAAACTTCTCCACATTGTCAATGGGGGCTGCCTCCGGCTTAATCACGGTTTTGGGTTGCAGATAGCCCTTTGTCAGGTCATAGCTTTCCAGAATATTGCCTTCCAGGTCATACACCATCATTTCCACCTCCCCACCACCAGCATATTCGTCTGGATGGTCTGCTGTCCCATATCCGGCAGATTACAGTCGAAATTTGCCACATTTGTGTTCTGGATTGTCGCCGTATCCCCATAGCACGGGGCATAGGTAGTTCCGCAGGCGGCATTGGCCAGCGCCGCAGCCACCGACAAAAAGCCGAAGGGCAAGGATACATTGGCACAGTTATACACGCCGCCCCAGGCATTTGTTCCCCAGTTTGTGACGGTTCTGCTGGTTTTGCCCCAGCATTCCGCCCGCCCGCTGGCCCACTTTCGGTAGTTCCAGATTCCCGATGTGCCTGTTGCCACAACGTAGTCCGGGGCGATTTTGGAGGAAAGCAGGTAGTAGTTTTTTGTGGCAGAAAGGTTCGGGTCAGGAGGGTCAATCAAATAGTTCTCATTTTTTCCTGTGTTGGCTGCCTTGGTGAACAGATACAGCCTGTCCGTGGTTGGACTCAGGGCAATGCCGCCCAGGTTTTTGTCATCCCGGGACAAATACAGCGTGGGGGTTCCTCCGGCGGAGTCAACCCGCAAACTGGTTCCGTGCACGGATATGGGCACATTGAAGTTGAATGTACGCTCGCCCCAGTCAAAAACAGGAACGCCTTTGCTTAGCGTTCCGGTCAGGGTGAAGTGCATGGCTTCATCCTGGGCGTATATCCGGAAGTCATAGGCATTCAGGTAGGAAAGTCCCGTAAGCGCCAGGTTTGCCCTATAGGTGTTGTCCGTTACGGTGGCAGGAATTTCCGTTGCGGTACTCCAGCTGCTTTTCCCTTTCTCCACATACTGCACCGTCAGATACAGCTTGTTTGCCCTGGATGCGGAGAAGTTGGCGTTCCAGAAATTGCCCTTACAGGTCACCGTAACCGTGTCGCCGGTGGGCTCATCTCGTGTAATCTGAGGAACACAGGTCAGGGGGATGTAGGGGTGCATATCTATATCCTTGTAGGCGGAATTGTAATACCCCCGGCTGTCCCATACCTCAAATACATAGTGCCACTGAGAGGCGGTCTCAAAGGTTGCCCTATACTTCCCGTCCTCCCCGGCAACCGCATCCACCCCATTGATCCGGACGGAGCGCAGCGCCGCATAATTCCGGGCTTCCACGTTGGCTGCGGCAACAATGGTGGAGATGTACCGGATTGCCTGGCCATCGGTCAACGCCAGGGTTGTGGCATCCGTAATTTCAAAATCCCCCCGGATTGTGGGTTTGCTTGCAGCTTCGGGAGCAGTTGCCCGGAATGTGGTGGTCGTTTCCCCAATCTTTGTGGCGCCGGAATAGGTCTGGCAGGTGAGGATTACGGTGCCATACTTGGCGTTGGGAATCTGCTGGTAAAATTCATCCGCAGGCATTTCCCAGGGGATAGACGTTTCCGCAGTTTTGGTAGCAATGAATCCAGACTTTTTCCCAAACACATAGGATATGGTGTGGGTAAAGGAGGGGCTTGCCCGGGATATGGAAATCAGGGTGGAGCCGCCAATATCGGCGTTGACCGCATAGATGGCAGAGGCTCTGGGAATGGTGGTCAGTGCCCATGTGCCGGTCATTTCCATGGCTCCGGGGGCGTAGTCACTGGCTGAGCTTACATCCGGGGTGGACACGGAAAAGCTCATGGTTTTCTTGCCGTTGGAGGCATGGGCAACCGTAACCCGGCCACTTTTGATCATCTGTTCCGGCGGGTCATCGGTGGAAATCTGGAACCTGAAATTACTGATGGCAATGGTCTTGCCCCCTATCTCAATATTCCAGTTGTGGGTCTGGCTTGACCAGAAGCCGGAATTGCCCCTGACGATGGAAAACGCATAGGATACCAAAGAGGTATTGTCCGTCACATTGGTGCTCTCCTCCGTCAGAATCAGTTTGAGACTGTATCCCCTTTCGCCGGCTTTTGTGAATCCTTGTTTTTGTAATGCCATCCTGTTAACCTCCAACCCAGAAGCAGGCGGACCGCCCGGTTCCGTAATCCTCAAATCTTGCGTTTTCCCCCACAATCAAATACTGCCCGGCGGTCAAATCCCTTGCCTTCACGCCTTCCTTTGTTGCAGTCAGGATTTCAGTACCATCACGTGTCACTTTCATACCCGCTTCATCCAGCAGGTTTTTCATCGACTGTCCTTCATTGGAGATACTGAGACCTTCCCTGTCAAAGTGAAATCCGGTTCCTGTGATGTGCACACCTTGGGCATTTTGCAAAGCCTGGGTAAATTTCAGGGAAAGCCCCTCTGCGGTCAGGTCGAAAATGCCCTCTTTCTTCGCCGTTTCCAAGGTGTCGTTGATTCCGTCAATCCGGTTATTGATTTCACTGACCGACCCGAAAATCGAGCCTTCCGTAATCTCGAAATTGACCTCTTTCTTCACCTCCTGGACAATTTTCTCATTGGTGTCCTCCGGAGCCGGTGTCCAATCGGTGGCCTTGTTGCCATTTTCAACCATCATGTGTCCATAGGTTAGCGTACAAGCAACGCCTTCTACACCACTGTTGGCACGAAGCCCAATGCCCAAAAACAAAGGTGACTCTGTCCTTGTGACCCGGAGGGTTTTAACGACTCTGCTCCAATCGGTGCCAATAGACCCGGTAGCCCATTCGTAGGATAACCGGGTGCCAGCCTCATTGAAGAACTGTACGAGAAAACTATTCCCATCGTAAGCCACATCGCTTTTCACATCACAGCCGATGGTGTATACTTCACCATTTTTCACTTGGATTTTCTCAAGCTCTGTGTATGTTCCTGCGGGAATCGTGATTTCTTCCCCTTCTATCTTTGCGTTGCCTATAAGCCGGATGCAGGTATCGTCCCAGAACTGCGTGCCAAGTTGAAGGTTTCTTCCGCCCACCTGCACCTCATTTACCGCCTCCCAGGAGGAATCGCATACCGGAGTGGTGTACTCGGTTTTCGTGGGGTTGGCATAGACGATTTTGGAGCGGGTCCAGAGATATTTCCCGGCGCTCCAGACTGGGGGCTCCGGAACCCAGCTTCCTCCGGTCTGTTCAGTTTTGGAGTCAGACAGATAGTACTCCTCTTCTATGGCTGTAATGGTGGTGCCGGAAGCTCCCGTGGAGCCCTTGGCACCGGTGATGCACACAGGCTTGCTCTCCTCCACACCGCCGCTGGAGAGGGTGGTCACGGTTTTGCTCCACATATACTTGCCGTTGACCCAGGTTGGGGCCGTGGCAGACCAGCTGCCGCCGGTAAGCGTGGTAGCGCTGGTTGACAGATAATACTGCACATCTATGGACTGAACCCCCACGCCGGCAGTACCCGTCTCCCCCTTTTCCCCTTGGGGTCCGGTGGCGCCTGCAATGCAGGTGGGGGCGCTGTAGGATACGCTTCCGTCCCCTTTGGTGGTTTTGGTGCGGCTCCACATATACTTTCCATCCACCCACTCTGGAGCAGTTTCGCTCCAGCTTCCCCCTGCGAGCTCCGTGGTACTGGTTGACAGATAATATTGGGTGATTGCCTCTGCCAGAGCGGCTGCCTGTACGGCAGTCACCTTGGTTTCCGTCTTTTCCACCCGGGCGGTGATGCCCTCCACGTTGGCGGTGATGGCGGTAAGCCGCCCCGCCATGTCCTGATTTTCCACCGTCAGGCCGTCCACGTTGGTTTGAAGTCTGAGAATCTTCCCGGAGAGGGCCTTGTAGCTCTGGCTGGTGACGGCGGTGGAAGAATCTCTTGTGCAGCTTCCGGTGCATTCCAGGGTGTCCCGGCCCCGGGAGGCGGTGCGCCCCATCACATAGGCAGTCAGCCGCTCCCCGGTTGGGGTTTCCACGGTAAGAATCTGCCCCTCCCGGATACCCAGCCGGGAAGGGACGGTGAGCTTGCAGGGGGTGTACTGCACCCCGGAAAGCTCCCCATACAGAACCTCCGCCACCGGCAGAAGGCTCTGGGCATCTTCCGCCGTGAGCAGATAGTTTCCCGTGACGGCGTAGGTGTTCCCGGCGGCCTCCGGGGGATAGATGGTGCCCACATCCTTTTCGTCAAACCGCAGCTGCACCCGGTCTATGGGGGCGGTGCGGTAGTCAGAATACGTCAGGGTGTCCTGGTAGTAAAAATCCTCCCCGGAGGCGGACACCGTTTTTTCCGCCGGGGTGTACCAGTCCAGAAGAAGGGTTCCTTCCGGGGTGGCCCGGAGGAACCGGCAGGCCGCCTCCCCCACCCAGAAAAGAATCTGCCGCCCGGTAATGCCCCGGGCGGCAAACTTTTTCACCTGATAGTCCCCATTGGGAATCTGGGTGTTGGCAAGCTCCACGCCGCAGTGCCGACACACCAGCTTGCCAAAATCCAGCAGGGAGTAGGGCCAGCCGTCCAGGCTTTCCAGCCAGTCCGTCACATCCTGATCCAGCCGGGACACCCGGTCAAAGCACGTAAGGGAGTAGGTGCCCTTTCCGGTTTTTTCCGGCTTTTCCGCCACAAAAATCCCGGCCTTTTCCCGGTTTTCTCCCTCTACCCAGTATAAGGTCACTTCCTCCCCGGCGCCCAGCCCCAGCTCCCCCTCCGGAACCAGAAGCTCCGCCTCCACCATGGAAGCGTACACAGAGCCCAGGGTCAGCTCCTGGGTGTCGTTGACCCCGGCGGTGAGGGTCAGGCTCAAAATTGCGTCCTTCCCCACCTCTCCGGAGGAGATTTCCCTGCCGTCCGGCAGAACCAAAAGGGCTGTCATGCCCTCACCTCCTAACATTCAATAATCGAAAATCCATAGTTTTTCCACACCCCCCGGGCAGCGTCGTACCAGGAGAGGCTGTACTTGGAGCGGTAGGCGGTGCAGGTACGGTTCTTCCCGGCGTCCACCGGGTCGGGGTAACCGAAGGTGAAGGTGGCTGTCTTGGGAAACAGCCCCTCCATGTACTTCTTCTCGGCTTCTGTGAGAAACCCATAGGAGAAGGTCCAGGAGCCCACCTTGTACCGCACCACATCCCGGTGCATGACGCCGCTCTGGTCCCGTCCGGCGGCGTAGCTGTCCAAATCCTCAAAGGAGCAGGTCACCCCCGCATCCGGCAAAAGCAACGGCTTGCCGTTTACCGTAAATCGGTCTGTGGTCTGCATTTACAGCCCTCCTCTCATCCGGGCCAGCCGCTGCTCATACCGCTGGGCAGCCTGTCCGATAACCGTGTCCCCCACCCGGATGGCGGCGATGGTCTCCCGGGTCATCTGCTGCTCCTGTAAAAGGGCAGAAAGCCCCTGCATCAGGGCATCTGTCTGCCCCGCCATCACCTGAGCCACCGCCTCCTGAATGGTTGCCAGGGGGGCTTCCACATTGGTGCCATGCCTCTGATCGCCCACCACCGCCAGAAAAGGCTTGTTGGCAGGCAGCACCGCACCCTGGGCAAGATGGGGAATTTTCGGCACAGGAATCTGCCACCCCAGCCACCGGAAGGGCTTGATTCCGAAAATCTCCACCTGGCTGACCTTCTGCAAGGCGGTGTTGATGCCCTGGAAGGGGGTGGAGACCACGGAGTTGATGCCGTCAATCAGGCCGTTTACCACACTTTTGAACTGGGTGGAAATGCCGGTCTCCAGACCGGAAAACACCTGTCCCCCGGAAGTAAAGGCCTTTTTCACCTGCTCCCAGCTCTGGGAGAATATGCTTCCCATGGAGGAGGCGGTGCCGGACCAGATGCCCTTCATGGTCTCTCCGGTCTTGGTGCTGCCCGATGTCACCTGGCTCCACAGTCCGGAGAACACCTGCTGCAAGGGGCCAGATACATTGGTCTGCATCCAGTCCCCGGCGCTACTCCAAACCGAGGTCATGGCAGTAAAGGCGTTGCCGGCGCTGGTGCCGGTGGTATCCCACCCCAGCCCCAGATCCTTCACCTTCTGCCACAGGTAGGACAGTCCCCCGCCGATGGTGGAGACAGGGACGGTGAGGGCTTCCAGAATCCCCATAAAGCCCCCCACCTTCTCATTGGTAAAGCCCAAAGCCCCGGCGGCATCCCAGAACAGCTGGGAAAAACCGCTTAAGGGGGACTGGGCATCCCACAGGGATTTGGTCACACCCCAGACCCCCGCTGCCAGGCTGCGGATGGGCCCCAGCACCGGCTCCGTATCCATCTCCTTCAGAGCATTTATAAAGAGCCGCAGGTTCTCCCGGGCCTTTTGCACCTCTTTGTCAATCTGGGCCACACTGCCGCTGCCGGAGGGGGCTTTCAGCCGGTTCAGCTGGTCAAAGCCAGCCACCGTCCGCTTGATTGCCCCGCCGGTGCCGGTGATGGCGGTGGAGGCGTCGTTCATGTTCTCCACAATGGCCTTTCCAATCTGGGAAAAGGTCTTTTTTACCATGTCCCCCAGGGCTCCTACGAAGGTCTGAAACTCCTCCAGAGAATCCTGGGTTTCCTCCACAGAACCGCCCCCCAGATACAGGGCGTATTCCGGCAATTGCATTTGCTCATCCTCCTTTCCCCTCCAGCAGGCGAAGCAGCCGCTCCCGCTCCTGCTCCTCCTGCCGGGTGTAGGTCTTTTTCAAATCCACGAGGGCCGGGTTTTCCCGGTAGTAGTCCTTTTCCCAGGGCTCCAGCTTCTTCCCCTGGGAGAGCTTTTTCCGGATGGACACCACCGTGGCAAGAGGCCCCTCCCCGATGGCGTGAAAATAGCTTAAAAAGGTCCACCAGTGGCAAAAGGGCAGAGCCCTGACTTCCTGCCCTGCCGCCTGATTCACCCCCGCAAGAATCAGGGGGGCATCCTGCTGCCAGTCCAGGAGCCGCTGCCCCCCTGTCCCCCGGTCAAGCCTTCCCCCGTTGATAAACAGCGCCAGATACTCCATGGCCTCCGGCTGCAACTGGGGGGGAATCGGCTCCTTGTAAAAAAGCGCCAGGGCAATCTGCCACCTAAGAAAGTCGGGAAACTCCGGCTTCTGAAAATAGGATAAAATAAGAAGAATGTTCCGAAAATCCCCGGAAAATTCCCAATCCTTTCCTCCCAGCTTCACCTTTTGGGGCAGTTCCCACAGGTTTAAGGCTCCTGCCGCCGGGAAAGGGCTTCCGCTACCTGCTGCTGCACACATTCCTGCGCCCCCTTCAAAAGAATCGGCTCCAGGGCGGCAAAGAGATTTTCAATCACCCGGTGTCCCGTGCCGGTCATGGCCAGCAGGTTCACCCCGGGAAGAATCCGGGTAAAGTCGTTGGGCGCCCCGAACACCTCCTGCAAAATCTCCCGGATTTTTTCGTCCGCCTCCCGGAAAAAGTCCGTGGGGTTCTCCCGGCTCAGCTCCTTTTCCAGACCATCCAACTTATGGGTGGCCTCCTCAAACCGGACGTAAAGCCCCGGGTCGGCAGGATTCATGTAAAGAACCCCGCCCTCATTGATCCGGTACTGGCGCATACCGGTGTCCAGCTGAATTTCCTCCATTTCCTCACCTTAGCCTTTCGTGAAGGTGCGGCTCTGCACATCGAAGGTGCCGGTTTCCTTGTTGCCTGTGTAGTGGATGGTAAAGGGAATCTGGTAGCCGGTGGTGTCGCCGCCGTAGCTGGTGATTTCGATGTAAGCCTCCTCCCGGATGGCGGGGAAGGTGGTGCCCTCCGGCTCCCCATCCCACAGCTTCACCTCCACCACCTGGGTTTTCAGGTCGTCCAGCACCAGGTTTCCGTCCAGAATCCCCTGGAGCTTGGCAAAGAGGGGAGAGTCTGCCTGGGCATAGTAGGGGGTGACGGCGGCGGTTTTCTCATAGCTGGAGATGAGAATGCTGGTCTGCCCCAGAATGTTCTTTTTCGTCTCCACGGAAGCCGCCAGTTCCGGGGACAGTTCCTCCAGATCCTGACCCAGCCGCTCGTAGTTCTCTTCTTCGGCGGTTCCGGCGTTGATGTAGTGGGCCAGATACTTTCTTTCAATTTTTCCCATATGTTTCACCTCAATAGATTCTTGTAAATTCGGCGGTGAGGGTCAGGGCGTAAAGCCCCGACCCCAGCTTTCCGGTTTTCTGGAGGCTTCCCCCCTCCGCCCGGAGCCGTTCCTCCTGGGGAACATCTCCAAAGTGGGGGGCAAGGCCTCCGGCGCTCTGGGCCTCCACCCAGTTCTGAAAGTCCAGAAGCCACCGGGCGTTTTCCTCCTGGTTTTCCTCCAGAGCCGCCGCCCGGTACAGCCGAAACCGATACCGGCAGACGGCCTTCTGCCCCCCGGTAATGTCCCGGCGAAGGCTCAGCTGTTCCAAACCCTGGGGAAACAGCCCCACACAGCCGGGCTTGGGGGTGGCCCAGTCCACAAAAAAGGGCTTGTCCTCCTCCCAGCCCGGGTAGGTGGCAAGCCAGGTTTTCAGTTTTTCCAAATCCGTCATCTGCATCCTGCCTCCGTGTGCCAAAGCTTTCCCTGCCAGCCGTAGGTTTCGGCGTAGGCGGCCTGGTAAAGTCCCGGCACCACCGCCGGGATGAAGTCAGCCCAATCCTCCGGGGCGATTTCCGGCCCCTCCCCGGCGTAAATCCGGTCTCCGGCAAACACCTGCTGGGTTTCCCCGGGGACGATGAGCAAAAAGGGCTTGCTCTCCTCCTGCCCCCAGGTGCTGTGACTCCGGGTGGCGCTACGCTCTAAGTAACAGCCGGAGAGCACCTGCCGGGAAATGCCGGATTCCATCTTTCGGTAGACCGTCACCTGCTGGCGGCACATGGGGTATTCCCGCAAGGTCATGCCCCCACCCCCCGGTAAATGTCCAGGTAGGTGCCAGCCCGCTCCAAAAGGCGGCGGCGCAAAGGGGTGGTTTTCCGGGCCGTGTCGGCATAGTGCACCGACACAGACCCGGCGGAGGCGGAGGCGAGGTAGATTTTGCGGTAAGCCCCCAGCTCCTCTGCCATGGCGCAGATTGCCAAATTTTCCGCCTCCTCCCCGCCCTCTACCCGGCACAGCCGCTTGAATCGCTCCAGCTCCCACCGGGCCTGGGCAGCCAGCCCGGGAAATTCCTCCCGGGTCAGCTCCGTCCCCAGATATTCATTTACATAAAACTCATAGTCCGCCATAGGCTTACTCAGCTGCAATGGCGATGTCCTTCAGCACCGCCGCCTTCAGGGTGTTTTTCAGAGCCACACCTGCCACCAGCTCCACCTCGCCGGTTTTCACAGCGCCGGGGGCGGTGAGGTCGGGCATATAGCTGGAAATCACCCCGTCACCCACAGGAGAGATGCCGTGGAAGCCGTCCAGACCCAGGCTCACGGCGTAAATGGCGGTCTTGCCCCCGGTGGTTGCCACCACATCCTGGGTGGAGGAACCGTTGTAGTAGCTGCCCATGTCCACCATGGGGATACCGGCGTAGGTCTCCACCACCCGGCCGAAGTCGTCACGGGTGCGCTCGTAGTAGCCGGCACGGCGGGCGATGGAGCGAAGCTTCACCAGCATGGCCCGGTTCATCAGGAGCAGAGATGCAGAGCCGTCCAGGCAGCTGAGGAAGCTGTCCATCTCGTCCAGGAAGGCATTGTAGTTGCTGTCCAGCTCGGCGGAGGTCTTGAGGCTTACCTGGCTGGTAATCTCGTTGGCGGTGCCGGTGAGAAGCTTTTTCAGACCGTCAAAGGTGTTGGGCACGAAGCCCTCCCCGGCGCCTTCGCTGGTGCCGTTGATGGTCAGGTTGTGGAAGTAGTTGGCGGTAGCCTTGATCTTCTGCTCCGCCTGGAATGCCAGCTCGTCGGCGGCGCCGGAGGTGTTCTGGAGCACCCGGTCAATCTGGAAAGAACCGCCCATGATGATGGCGTTGGTGGTTTTCTTCTCCCGCTTGGCCTCCCCGGGGGTGTACTCGCCGTTGATGGTACGGACGGAGGCGGTGGCGGGGGTTTTCAGCTGGATGTAGCCATAGGTGAGGGTGCTGCCGCCGGTGCCGGGAGAGATGGCGTTGTCAAACACCATCTGATCCAGAAGCAGAGAGCTTCTGCGGAACATATCCACCACCTGCTGATCGACCTTGTCGGCCATGCCGACCTTTGCTTCTGCCAAAGTAATTGCCATAATTTAATCATTCCTTTCAAATTTTTCCCGCAAGGCCCCTGCCAGGGTTGCGGGGTAGTGGTTGTCCCCGGCGCTTGCCCCGGTAAACCGGGCGTAGGCCGGGGGTGTGGTTTCCTCCCGGAAAAGGTAGGGGCATTCCTTTTTTACATCCGCCAATGCCTTTTCCAGGGCGCTGGAATCCTCCGCAGCTTCCAGGGTGGGAATGTCCAGAAGGGCGGAAATGGCCTTTTCGTTCCGGCCTCCCGCCCGGGTAATAGCAGAGGTCAAAGTCTGGGAAAACCGAAGATTTCTCAATTCTTTTTCATGGTTTTCCTGGGCCTTTTGGTACTTTTCCTCCCAGTCCTTCACCGTCTGGGACAGGGTTTCCAGTTCCTCCGGCCTGACCTTTGCCGCCTCAATATCCCGGCCGTTTTCCGCCATAATGGCATCCACCACCTCCTTGGGGAGAGGTTCTTCCCCCACCCGAAGGCTCTGCAAGAATTCTCGTTTCATGTTCCATCCTTTCTGCGCTATGCTTTTTACGGGGTCGCCTCCCCTGCGCCGCCCCTTCCTACGACCCTTACCATCTGGGGTCTTACAGCATGGGGCTGGGGTCGCCTCCCCTGCGCCGCCCCTTCCTACGACCGGGCCAGTCGAATCTATATAAAAACCCCTCCAAAGGAGGAATCTTTATCCTAAATATTTTCCGTCAGGTATCGGCGGGCAGTGCCCGCAGCCAATTTCGCACGGGGGTCTTCTGCGAATTGATACTGCCCCTCCAGTGCCCGGTATCGTTACCGAGCAAAAATGGGCAACGAAAACATAGGCACTGTGCACGCATTGACAGCGGCGGCACGCCGCAATACCTCCCTCCGGGAGGGAGGTGGCTTGGGGCGCAGCCCCAAGACGGAGGGAGCCAGCGGGCGCACAGCCCATTTGACTGCCAGGGATGGTACCTCCCCAAGGGTTCTGATAACCTCTATCACGTACCACCCCCCAAGCAAACCGGAACTGCACCGCCCGCTTGCTCCCTCAGTCACGGCTAACGCCGTGCCAGCTCCCTCCCGGAGGGAGCTATGCGGCGTGCCGCCGCAGTCAATTTCGCACGATAGCTTTCAGCAAATCGTTACTTCCCTGACCCGCCCGGTATCGTTACTGCGGAAGTTATCCGCCGAGGCGGGATTCCTCAGTCGCCAGCAGACACTGCCTTTGGCATATACTTATCCCGAATCTTCTCCTGTTCCTCCGGGGTGTCGGCGGGCATCTGGAAGCGCCAGCCCAGGGCGATTTCCGGCTTCAAAAGGCCATCTGCCACCATCTGGCGGTAGCGCTCCCAGGTCTTGTCCTCGTCATAGAGAACGCCGTTGCCCCAGTCCACGGCATAGGACAAATCCTCCGGCACCGGGCCCATGCCGTAAATCCGGGCAAGCTCTCCGCAAAGACGGGTCCCCTGGCCCAGGGCCTCCTGCCACATTTCCTGAAAGTCCATCACCGTCAGGTTGTAGTCCCCGGCGCTGGAGGAAATCTCCGTGGCGGTCCGGTCCTCCACGTTGGCGTCAGACAGCATTCCCCGTTTCAGACCCACCACCGACTCTACGTTCCGGAGGTACTCCTGCTTCCGGGAAAGATAGGACTCCTGCCGCAGAGCCGGGGAGAAAATGGTGATGCCCACCTGCTCTGCCGCCTCGTCCAAACCCACAAACAGATTGCTGTTAAGCCCTTGCTCCCCGTCCAGCAAGTCAGCAGAGGCCAGAATCCGGCTCTGACCCCGTTCAAACTCCCCGCACAGCTGGGCTTCGTTCCGGTCGATGTTGGCAATCAGCCCCGCCGCTGCGGCGTACACGCTGACCCCCTCCCGGGAGCCGTCCACGCAGTTGGCCATGGGGGTTTTCATCTGCACCAGCCCCACAGAATTTATGGGAAGCCGCCCGGATTCTGTCAGGGCGGCATAGTCGGGATGGGTGGAAAGGCTTACCCGGCTTCCCAGGGTGTCGGGATTCAAGGAGCGGTACAGCCGGTTTTCCAGCACCAGCTGGCCCCCTTCCAACCTCCGCCGCTCCAGAAGGGTGTAGTAAAACCTTCCCAAGGTGCTTTTCTCCAAAGTACCCACATCCGTGGGAATCCCGGCGGCGTTCCGGGCGAAAATCAGAATCCGGTTGCGAGGGATGAGGGTAAAACCAAAGCCCTCCCCTTCCGGGTAGGGCTTTAAGTAGCATTCTCCCCCAATCATAGCCAGCTGCACCGCCTCCTTCCGGGTCTTGTCCATGGCGGCAATCACCTTTTTCACGAAGTTCTCCGGGGCGGAGGCGGCGTACTCCCCAAAGGCGGTTTTGTAGATTTTGCTGACGATGGTGTAGGCCACCCGCTGGCAAGGGTCTGATTCTTTCGTCCCCTTCCCCCGGTAGTAGAGGGAAAACCATTCCCCGATGGCCTCCCGCATGGCTCTTGTGGTCTTGTCCCAGGCCCCGAAGGCCTCCTCATAGCTGTAGATGTTCACTTAACTTCCTCCTGTCTTTTCCGCCGGAGCCCCGCCTGCATCCCCCGGATGTAGGCTTTCAGCTCCTTCACCTGCTGTCGAAGGGCCTGATTCTCCCGAAGCAGAATCCGATTGTCCCTTAGCACCGATTCCTTGGCCCACATAGGGAGAAACCGGTCAAAAAACCACTTTTTCATCCTTCATTTCCTCCGATTTTCCGCAATAATTCCCGGTCACGCCCCAGTATGGTGGCGCAGAAGTACCGGATGTCGTCCATGGCGTGATCGTTCTCCTTTCTGGGGGCGTCCTGCCCCTCCTCCCAGGTGTAAAGCCCGAATTCCCGGAGGGCGTTGGTACATCCTTCGCTGATTTTCACCACCCCCGCCTGAATGAGGGAGGACACCAGCCGGATTCCCGGCAGCACCGGGTTTTTCGCCCGCCGCACCGAAAACTCCCCACGCCTGCGAATCAGGGCAATCATGGAGGCGGCGGAGGGGTCGATGACCACCTGGCGAATGGGAAGCCCCCCGGCAAGCCTTTTCAGCGCCTCGTAGTAGTCCTCATCGGTGCAAAGCTTTCCGGTGCCTCGTCCGTCGTGGTAGTACTCCCGCAATCGCACCGCCCGACCCCCCGCCACGCACCAAAGCCCGGCGGAAAAGGGGTTCTGGGTGCCGTAGTCAATGCTTAAGTAATACTGACCGCTCTCCGGCAAATCCTTTGTCACCAGCTGTTCCCGGGAAAAGGGGTACACCAGTCCCTGGGCCATGCACCACTCCCCCAAAACATAACGGCGGTAGAAAACCGCGGTGTAAAGGGTTTCATACCGCCGTTTGATGCCCGCCTCCAAAGCGGGATTGTCCGCCATGGTAAAGTGCAGGTGTAAGATGTTCTTTTCTTTTGCCTTGCAAATCCACTCCTTGTAGAGCCAGTGCTCCGGCCCCTGGGGGTTGCAGTTAAACCACAGCCGGGAGCCTGCCACAGAGCACCGGGCGCAGGCCTGCTCCACAAAGGAGCGGCGCATAAGGGCCGCCTCGTCCAGCAGCACCCCCGCCAGGGTAATGCCCTGAATGTCCTTGTAGGAATCCTCGTCCTGACCGCCGAACAGGTAGTAGGTGTTCACCCGCCCCCGCCCGGCAGATACCACCAGCCGGTTCCGGGAGAAATTGTCCTGAACAGTAAAAACCCCGCCCAGCCATTGTCCCATGGGGGTGACAACGTTTCTGCGCAGGGCGGAAATGCTTTTGCCGCAAAGGGCAAAGGCGGCACCGTTGAAGGACGCCATGCTCCAAAGAAAAAACCCGATGACCATGGACAGCGTCTTTCCGGAGCGGACGGCGCCGTCGCACACAATCCCGTCAAAGTCCTTTAGATTCTCCCGGTTCCACCAGGTCATAGCCAGCAGCTGCCGCCGGCTGAAGCTCTCGTATATCAGATGTATCCACCCTCCCTTCCGTTGCCTTCACAATGGCCTCCAGCAGATTGGACTGCTCCTTGTCCTCCGGCGGCTCCCCGCCGAAAAGCTGCAAATACTTCCCCAGCAGCTCCAGGGCTTTCAGCTTGTCATAAAATTTCAGCCGCACACCGCCGCTGGTGGTCTCCATAGCGGCAATGGCGGCACTTTGGGTAGGGGTAAGGCTTTGGGTGTCCATGACCCGCAGCGCATCCTTTTCCACCGTCAGGTAGTCGGTGGCTCTGGCAAACCCGATGGCCGCCAGCTCCTCCAGCACCTGCTCCGGGGAGAGGGAAAATTTTCTTTTCTTGCCCATGCTCTTGCTCCTTTCAGCACTAATAGCATACCACACTTTCTCCCAAAAGTCCTCCCGTTTTTTTCCCACCTTATGATTCCGGGAACCTCCCAAAAAAAGTACTTGACATTTCCGAAAAATATGGTATGATTTAGAGGTCTCACGGAGGCTTAGCTCAGCTGGTTAGAGCGCATGCTTCACACGCATGAGGTCACAGGTTCGAGTCCTGTAGTCTCCACCAAAAATCGACAAGTGCCGATGGCACTTGTCGATTTTTACTTTTTCCCTATTCCCTCTTCCCTAAATACCACAGCAGGCACTTCCCAAAAGCACCAACCCATACGGAAACGCAGCAGCCCATAGCTCCCTCCGGGAGGGAGCTGGCACGGCGTAGCCGTGACTGAGGGAGCCTGCGGGTAGAAAACTGACGGTTTGCTTCGGGACGGTACTTGCTCACAGGTATCGATACCCTATGCCGATTTTACCGGGCGGTTGCCTCCAATCGGCATAGGAAATTGGATAACCCCGGGGAGGTTCCACCTCCGGTGTTCCAACCGGCAATGCGCCCGCTGGCTCCCTCCGTCTTGGGGCTGCGCCCCAAGCCACCTCCCTCCCGGAGGGAGGTATAAACGAAGCCCTCTGCAAGGTAACGTTACCGGGCGCTGGAGGGGCAGTAGCGATTCGCAGAAGATTCCCGTGCGCATTGTCAGCGGCGACTCGCCGCTGGCTCCCTCCGTCTTGGGGCTGCGCCCCAAGCCACCTCCCTCTCGGAGGGAGGTATTAACGGCAGCCTTCTGCAAATAATCTCTCCACATTCCGAAAGGAGCCATCTTATGACCTACCAGGAAATGCACCCCGGCGTGTTTCTCCGCCGGCCCAACCGATTCATCGCCCATATTGAAATCCACGGCAAGGAAGAAATCTGCCACGTGAAAAACACCGGACGGTGCCGGGAGCTGCTGACCCCCGGGGCAAAGGTCTACTGCGAAAAGGCCGCCTCCCCCCTGCGGAAAACCCAATACGATTTGATTGCGGTGGAAAAAGGCAGCCGCCTCATCAACATGGACTCCCAGGCTCCCAACAAGGCGGCCGGGGAGTGGCTGGCTTCCGGCGGCCTGGGGGAAATCACGAACCTGCGCCCGGAGACCCCCTTTGGGGACTCCCGGATTGACTTCTCCTTCCAGAAGGACGGCAAGCCCTGCCTTCTGGAGGTGAAAGGGGTCACTCTGGAAGAGGACGGGGTGTGCAGCTTCCCCGACGCCCCCACCCTCCGGGGTGCAAAGCACTTAAAGGAGCTGTCCCAGGCAGTAAGCGCCGGATACCGTGCCTTCGTGCTCTTTGTGATTCAGATGGGGGATGTAGCCTACCTTCGCCCCCACTGGGAGCGGGACCCGGCCTTCTCCCAGGCCCTGGTGGAAGCTGAGGCCGCCGGGGTGGAGATTCTGGCTTACGACTGCCATGTCACCCCCTCCACCATGGAAATCCGCAATCCGGTGGAGGTAAAGCTGGGGAAGCTCTGATTCAATCGGCAAGAGCTGGCAGGAAGAGATTTTTCCTCAGACAAAAGAATGGAAAACAGCGGAATACTGTATGTATTTCCTGTTTTTCATTCTGCATGGATGGGGAAAAAGATCCCCTGTCCAGCCGCAGACGATTGAGTCAGAGCTTCCCCATGGAAAATTTTGTAAAAACCCCGGTTGGATATTGACAAAACCCAATTTTCTGCTATAGTAAAGATAATTTTATTCCATCTACAAGGACGGTGATCAGTCAAATGGACAGTT
>DVFK01000034.1 GCA_018713285.1 Candidatus Faecousia excrementigallinarum | reverse complement strand
GGGAATCCCTTTCGATGGGGCTATTATACTGCACATTTCGACACAATTCAACTCGTTTTGCAGGATTCATTTACCTTCTACAAAACCCATTCCGGGATTCGGGATATGTCCTTTACTTTTTTGTGAATAATGTTATAATTACAATATAATGTCGATATAAGGTGATGGTATGCAGGAAAAGCAGATTATTGGATTACTGAACGATTCCTTTCCCCCCCAGATTGATGGCGTTGCAAATGCCGTGGTAAACTACGGCAATATCCTGCATGCCCGGGGCTTCTCCCCGGTGGTGATTACCCCGGCTCTGCCGGAAGCGGAAGATTCCCCGTTTCCTTATCCGGTTCTCCGCTACCCCAGCATGGATACCCGGAAAGGGTTTGGCTATATGTCCGGCATTCCCTTCTCCCCTTCCGTTGCCAAGCGGCTGGACAGTGTGGATGTGGCAGTCCTTCACAGCCACTGTCCCTTCGCCTCCAACTTCATGGGCCGGGCTCTGCGGACAATCGTAAACGCCCCTTTGATTCTCACCTACCATTCCCGATTTGAGATTGATCTGGAGCGGGCTATCAAATCCGTGCATCTGCGCAACAGCTGCAAAAAGATTCTGGCGGAAAACATCAATGCCTGTGACGAGGTATGGATCGTCAGTGAGGGAACGGCACAAAGTCTTCGCTGCTTAGGCTATGAGGGAGATTATGTGATTATGCCCAACGGCGTGGATGTACCCCGGAGCCGTCTGTCCTCGGAGCAGGTTGCCGCCTACACGGAAGGGTATGATTTGCCGGATGGTGTTCCCATCTATCTGTTTGTAGGCCGTATGCGCTGGTACAAGGGTATCCGGATGATTCTGGACGCTTTGGCCACTCTGAAAGCCAAAAAGCTTCCCTACCGCATGGTGTTTGTGGGAGACGGCAGCGATTTGCCGGAGATTCAAGGCTATGCCCGTCAGCTGGGGTTGGAGGACACCTGCATTTTTACCGGCGCCATCCGGGACCGGGAGGCTCTGCGGGGCTGGTACGCCCGGGCTAATCTGTTCCTGTTTCCCTCCACCTACGATACCAACGGTCTGGTGGTGCGGGAAGCAGCTGCCAGCAGCCTGCCCTCTGTGCTGATTGCCGGAAGCTGTGCCTCCGACGGCACTACCCACAATCAAAACTGCTTCCAGGTGGAGGAAAATGCCCAGAGCCTTGCTGCCTGCCTTCTGGACTTGTATGGCAAGGAGGACTATCTTCGCACCATTGGCGAAGCTGCCAGCCGGGAGCTGTATCTGTCCTGGGAGGATGCGGTGGACAACGCCATCAAGCGGTATGATGTGGTCATTGACCGGTACAAAAGCGGCTTCTATCCCAAGCGGTACAAGCCGGTGGACAACTACATTCACTTGAATGCCAAGCTGATGGAAGCCCTCAGCAGTCTGCCCTTTTCCAAATAAGTTTCCAATGAAATCCGCCCTCTCACTTCTGAGGGGGCGGTGTTTTCGTTCAGCGGCAGACCCACAGATTGTTCATTTGGGGCATAATATCCGTCAGCTTCCAGGGCTTTTGAGACCTTGTAGGGCTGTTGGGGTCGTTGACCTTTACATACCCATCGGCGTACTCCGTCAACACAATGAAATGGCCGGAGGTGGTAAAGTCCCCGGGGCCCATGACACAGATGATGGGATTGCCCACTTCCAGATTCCGGATAATCCGTCCTTCGTCCAGAGGAATCTCTGTCACATCCAGCCCCAGCTTTTTGCCGCCTTCGGAAATGAGGGACCAGGCGCTTCCGTTCCCCTTCACGGCATAGCCGTTTTCTTCTGCAAAAACCGCCACATATTGGGGTGTATAGGAGGCATCCTGCAAAAGTTGTATGCAGACCATAGACAGGCAGGTGGGTCCGCAGCCGGAGAGTCCCATCAGTTCCCCGGCGTACTCCCCATAGCCCCAGCGCTTATCCCACTGGAGAAGCAGGGGCACCTGGGAGCTTCCCAGACAATCTGTCAAATCATAGGTCGGATGGCTGTCCTTTTTCAAAGGATACTGGAGGACAAATTCCTCCGTCTCCGGATTCTTGTCCAGCAGGACGATCAGCTCCTCCGGCCAGTCCGCCAGGGTCAAGCCCTGCTCCCGGGCAAAGGCCTGAACCGTCTGCATGGCAGCAGAATCCGGGGCTACGGTTTCCGATGGTTGGACGGACTGGGAAAAGACGGCGATGGCATCTTCCAGCTCTTCCCCGAATCTACTCCAGGCCACCAGAGCCAGGCACAGAATTGCAAAAAGGAAAATAATAACTCTTTTCATTGTTTTCACCAAGGGTATGGTTCCCGGTTTCCCGGGAACCATTTGCGTTTGTCATCACAGATTCTCGTTTTTCAGCGCGTCAATGGGGTTATCCTTGTGAATCTTTCTCATGGCATAGACCATGGAGATTCCCACCACCAGGAATACCCCCAGCACAGCGATTCCCATGGCCTCCCAGGGCAGACGGAAATCGGTCTCCATGCCGTGGGATACAGACATCCAAATCAGCCAGGTGACACCGCAGGACACCGGCAGTCCCAGCAGCAGCGCCCGGGTTCCATAGAGAATGCACTCGTAGTTCATCATCCGGGTAAAGTCCTTCCGGGGCATACCCACGGACTTGAGCATAGCAAAGTCCCGGCGCCGCAGATGGATATTGGTGGAAATGGTATTGAACACATTGGCAGCGGCAATCAAAGAGATAAGCGCCACAAAGCCGTAGGTGAAAATCTGGATGATGGTCACGGTTGCCCGCTGGCTTTCATTGCCGGCGGTGATATCGTGAAGGTTGGTGGTCAGAATCCCTGCATCAGACAGGGTTTTCCGCAAAGCATCATAGCTCTCTTTATGGTTCTGAGAAAGGATATAGTAATCATATTCATAGTCCCCGATGACTTGTTCCCAAGTG